>NZ_JBFTND010000262.1:0-8665 GCF_056397305.1 Cupriavidus sp. 05N40 | reverse complement strand
AATCTTAGCCGGGACGAGCTCAAGACGCTGTTTAGCCTGGGAGAGCGCTGAAAGGATGTCGCCCCACGTCATGCAGCAAAGACTATTCGGCTTTGATGTTGGCGGTCCTGACCACCTCCGCTCCACCGCCACGCGCACGTAGCAGTGCAACGCTCGCCACAGCGCTCTGCGGGCTGGCCCGAGTATCACACTGACCGCGGAGACGTAAGCATCCTGACGTACGCCGGCAAGTCCAGGCACTGGTAGCCGGCGGCCGTCAACGCCCGAGCCTCTTCGTCAGAAAAGGCTGGCGAGAACAGCGCCTTGGTCGAAGTCCACCCTTTCACCCGGCGCCCTTCCTTTGTCGACATGAACCGCTCGATTTGTTGCTCAAATTCGGAAAGCGAGGACAGGGTGTGCTTGCTTGCACTGCGCTTACACGAGCCGAAGCGAATACGCCGCGCGTCCTCGTCGAGTGCGACGATGTCGATCTCGATCGCGTTCTGTTCGTCTCGCGGCCGATTCCAGTAGCCCAGTTCGATGGAGGTCAGCGAGAAATCGCCCACGCCCTTTCGCGAACACTCTACGTGCAACTGACGAATCAGCTTCTCGAATGCGTATCCCTCGTGTCCGTGCAGCCGAGGGAGTGTCAGATCGATCGCCTTCGATAGCGGGCGCATGCGAGAAGCGTCCCGCGCCGGCTTCACGACCGACAGCCACACCTGCAGAAAGTTGTCGGTGATGTAATAGCGGGAATTGCGGCTCTTGCTCTCCGAGAACACCGGGTGGCGCTTGTCGACCATATGGTAATTCTCGACCAAGCGTTTGATTGTGACCTTCAACGACGCTTCGTCTTCATCCCGCAGCAGTGTGCCGACCAGTTGCCCGTGGCTCGAGCCCGGATGTTCCGAGAGGAAGTTTAGGACAGAGAGCAGTCTGCCCTTCACCTCACGGAGGAAGGATGTGTCTGCCTCTTCGGCCAGAGGGCTGCCTTCGCGAAGGAACATCCGCTCGAGCAAGGCTTCCTGAAACCGGGCGTCCACCTGAAATAGGCCCTGGTCATACGCGTCCCGGTAGAACTTGGGAACGCCTTCGAAGAAGCCCCAGAGCGTGAGCCAATGGTGCGGGTCGCGGATATCGTGTGCGCGGTACACCTCGATCAAGTCCTCGAAATCCCAGTGCTGCAGATCGATAGTCGCAGTGAGCCGCCCAAAGAGCGGCGCACCCTTGTCGTCGAGGAGCGCGCTCATTTCCGACTGCAGGGAGCCAAGGACAAACAGCCCGCCCCCTTGCGTATCGCGCAGCCGGTCCACTTGCTCCTGCAGGAATGAGTTGAAGGCGTAGAGCCTCCCCTCCGTGAAATACTGGAATTCGTCCAACACGACGATCAAGCCGCGGCGGCATAGAAGGCCGATCACGCCGGCCATCGAGGCGAAGTCAGTGACTTGCGGGGCCAGTGCATTTGCGATCTCGGATTCGCAGTCTTCCAGCGCCCGGCGGAACCCAGCCGCCACATCTCGCTCGTCTGAGTCTGGTATCTGCATGTAGACCATCCGAGCGAGTAACGACGGTTCGCTCTTGGATAGCTCACGCAGCAGGGTCGTCTTGCCAATGCGTCGTCGGCCTTGGATGCGGCAGAAGAACCAGTTTGGGCCATGGACAATCCGGTCCAGAGTCTCCAGCGTCCTCATTCGTCCGTAGAATTCCCAGGAGGTCATATTCTCTGCTTAAGTTACATTTATGTATCTTAAGTGATGGTTGACCGCAAAGCTAGGTGGGAAGACGGCTTGCTGCGGAAAAGCCCGTTCCCTACGTCAAGCGGAATAGCGCCGGGGACGTGTAGATTTGGATATCCCGTATAAGTTACAAAAATGTATCTTATCTTGAACAGTCCAAATAAGCGCTTTTTGCTTCACATATCCACGAACCCCTCGGCTTATAGGCCTGCATCTGGAGGAAGCGAAATCATTGCTGAGTCGGCTGCAGCGCACGATGGTCGCGGCACAGGTTGCCGAAGCGGTTGCCCGGATCAGCGTTTGCCCCACGTGCAGTGCGCAGTTGGCTTGCAAGGGTCACCATCACCTGGTCTTCCGTAGTGCGTTCGGGCGACTGTCGATTGACAGTCCCAGGATGGACAACTGCTCGCTGTCGAGCAAGCGCGCGGCCTGTGCCGCGGCGGTCACGACGAAGGCGAATTCGCCTCCTTGCGAAAGGGAGGATCGCGAAATAGATGCGCTGTTCGCGCGGCAGGTTGATCTTGCCGGCCAGGAACATCAAGGCTAGCAATTTTCCGGCGACCAGTACGACAACCAGCATCGCGACCAGAAAGGGCCGGTCCGCGAGCACACTGAAGTCGATCGCTTCTTCTTGCGTTTCGGAAGTTGATGGTGGTGCAAACAGCGTAGGCGGCTGCTTTGTTGCGGCGAATCAAGGCCCTTTCCCCGCCGATCGCCGGAAGCAGCGGGGGCGCTCTTCGCCGGGCGTCGGCGGCAGCACATACGCGTGCCGGTAACGGGCGAGTCCGACAAACAGCTCGGCGGTCGCGGGCAGCATCTGCCAGACAAGTGGCCGGCTTTCGTGAGCCACCGAACTCAGCCGCATCCCTCGCTTCTAGGCCTGGCGCAAGTTCACCCTCCCCGAGGTCCACCCGCGGCATGTCGCGCCAGTTCGCGACTACACCCTTGCGCTGCCGACGCCAACCTGAGAGCCCCCCCGCAGATCCTTGTCAGAAAAAGGAAAGCACATGACGCATGCGGGAAAGCGGAAAGCTGGGCCCGGCCTGATGATTCGACACACAGGTAGCCCCTCAGGCGAGCTCAATCGGCAAGCCACAGGTGCATCTTCATATTCGAGGAAGGCAGGAGACCACATGGCGAAAGTCGTTAGGATTTACGAAACAGGCGGGCCGGAGGTCCTTCGTTTTGAAGACGCCACGGTTGGCGAGCCGGGGCCGGGAGAGGTCCGCGTCCGTCACGTGGCCGCAGGACTGAACTTTGCTGACACCTACTTCCGCAGCGGCACTTATCAGGTTCCGCTTCCCAGCGGAATCGGCAACGAAGCCGCCGGCGTGATCGAGGCCGTCGGGGCCGGCGTCACCCATCTGGCGGTCGGCGACCGCGTGACCTATACGGGCTTCGCCAACACGCTGGGCGCGTACAGCACGGAGCGGCTGATCTCCGCCGCGCCGCTGATCAAGCTGCCGGAGGCAATCACTTGCGAAGTCGCCGCGGCGATGACCATGCGGGGCTTGTCAGCCTCCTACCTGATGCGCCGGATCTACCCGTTCAAGGCGGGTGACACCATTCTGCTGCATGCCGCAGCGGGTGGTGTCGGCCTGATCATTTCGCAATGGGCAAAGCTGCTGGGTCTGACCGTGATCGGAACGGTGTCTACCGATGCCAAGGCCGAAGTGGCGCGCGCCCATGGCTGCGATTACACGATCAACTACAGCCATGAGGACGTGGCCAAGCGCGTGCGGGAACTGACGGATGGCGTGGGCGTGTCCGTGGTTTTCGACAGCGTGGGCAAGGACACCTTCATGGCCTCGTTGGACTCCCTCAAGCGCCGCGGCCTGCTGGTGTGCGTGGGGTTCGCCTCCGGCCCGGTCACCGGGTTCGATCCGGCAATTCTGGCCCGCAAAGGCTCGGCATACCTGACGCGTCCCGGCCTGGCCGACTATATCGCCGATCCTGTTGAGAAGGCGGAACTGGTCGATGAATTGTTCGGCCATGTAGCGGCAGGCCGCATCCGCATCGAGATCAATCAGCGCTATGCGCTGGAAGACGCCGTGCAGGCACACCGGGACCTCGAGGCTCGAAAGACCACGGGTTCTTCCATCTTTGTGATTTGACGGTTTCCCGCCCCGGAAACGCTCTCATCTGGTTCGACATTCTCAATTTTTACGATTCACCCTGGAGACCCATCATCATGAACTTCCTTGACGGCCACTTGTATCCCGAGAACCAGCAGCCGCTGATCATTACGGCCGCTCCGTATGCGCCGGGCTGGATTCCCGCGGACTTCCCGGAGGATATCCCTGTCACCATGGAGGAACAGATCCAGAAGGCGGTGGATTGCTACGAAGCCGGTGCCCGGGTGCTGCATCTGCATGTCCGTGAAGCCGATGGCAAGGGGAGCAAGCGTTTGTCCATGTTCAACGAATTGATCGCCGGGGTGCGCGCCGCCGTGCCCGACATGGTGATCCAGGTTGGAGGCTCCATCAGCTTCGCGCCCGAAGAAGGCCAGGCCGCCAAATGGCTGAGCGACGACACGCGGCATATGCTGGCCGAACTCGATCCGAAGCCTGATCAGGTGACGGTGACAGTCAACACGACGCAGATGAACGTGACCGAGCATGCCGGCCTGGATGACTTCAAGGGCGTGTCGCGCGGATTCCCGCATCTCTACGACACGTACAAGGACATGATCGTGCCCTCGAATCCGAGCTGGGCCGAGGAACACATCCGACGCCTCACGGCCGCCGGCATCCAGAGCGAGTTTCAGGTCTACAACATCAACAGCTTTGAAACGATCGAACGCATGATTCGCCGCGGCGTCTACAAGGGCCCGCTGGTGATGAACTGGGTGGCGATCAGTGGTGGCATGGACCAGGCGAACATCTACAACCTGACCAACATGCTGCGTGCGGTACCCGATGGCGCCGTGGTCACGGTGGAAAGCTCGGTGCTCAATGTGCTGCCCATCAACATGATCGGYATGGCCCTGGGCCTGCACGTGCGATGCGGCATCGAGGATGTGCTCTGGAACCAGACCCGCACGGGGAAGATGAGTTCGGTCGAGCAGATCAAGCAACTGGTGCGTATTGCCCGCGAATTCGGTCGCCCCATCGCGACGGCGGAGCAGACGCGAGAGATCCTGAAGCTTGGCGTGTTCTACGACACCGTGGAAGAAACGCTCCAGGCCAATGGCTTCTCGCCCAATCGTAATGGTGGCCACCAGGGATTCCTGCGCAAGCAAGAAAATCAGTCGGCCTGACAACGGTTCACGCGGCCTTCTTGCGCTGTGCTTCGCGTCGGCGTTGCTCGTGCCGCTTGGGGCTGCGTCGCCCTTGCGGTTGGCGTTCCTGTGCTGCCAGAGCGATGCATCCGGAACGAGCGCAGCTAGAGCGATCGCCAACAGAAAAATTATATGGAGGGTGACAATGACATTTCGAATGCAAAAGCTGCTTGCTGCCACGCTGGGCACGGCAGCGCTTGCGGCGTTGTACGCATCCGCGCCGGTGCGGGCGGAGGATGCCTGGCCCGCGCGCCCGATTCAGATGGTCGTAGCGTCATCCGCAGGATCAGGAACCGATTCTCTGGCACGCCTGCTGGCGCAACGCCTGTCGGTGTCCTTGAAGCAACCGGTCGTCGTTGACAACCGGCCGGGCGGCAGTGGGGTCGTCGGAACAAACGTCGTTGTCAAGGCACCGTCCGACGGGTACACGCTGCTTTACACCACGGCATCGAACATGGTCATCGCCCCGGCCGTGCTGAAGACCATCCCCTACGATCCGAAGAAGAGCCTTGTGCCGATCGCCGAGACCGCGGAGGGCGGGGTGGTGCTGCTGGTGAGCAATGATCTGCCGGTTCACAACCTGCCGGAGCTGATCCAGTTCGTGAAGGTAAACCCGGAAAAATACGGCTACGCCACCTGGTCCACGGGGTCTTCCGGGCAGCTGACGATGGAATGGCTCAAGAAGCAGACCGGCATGAAGACCGATCACGTTCCATATCGGACTTCGAATCAATTGTTGACCGACCTTGCTTCAGGTGTCGTGAAAATCGGCTGGACCGATCCGGGCGCGCCCATTCCCTTCCTGCGTTCCGGTAAGGTCCGCGCCATCGCCATCGCAGGCAATGCGCGCGCACCGCAGCTGCCCGACGTCAAGACCATGGGTGAACAGGGCTACAAGTTCGATGCGGTGGGCTGGTTCGGCGTCTTCGCACCCTCGGGAACCAACCCGGCGATCCTGAAGAGGCTGGCTGAGGAAATCAATAAGGTCCAGAAATCTCCTGATCTCGCAGCCACGATGAAAGCCATGAACTTTGGGCCGCCACCTGCGRAGACTCCGGAGCAGTTCCGCGAGATGGTCAGCAACGATCTCCAGCTCTGGTCGAAGATCGCTACCGATGCGGGGATCCAGATCGATTAGTGCCCTGATTCCCCCCCGTAGAGCCGCAGCAAATTCAAGCTTTAAAACAGGACGAAGCGCAATTGCTCACCCGAAGGGGGAGGGGCCGCGCTCGTCCCTGCATATGCGCGGCTGTTTTGCGTAAAGGGGGAAATCGAATCTCAATTCGTCGCCTGGCAACGCTTTGACCTCGTGGCATCCGCGCGCCACAAGGTTGGAGACGATAACAATGAACGTGGAGGAGTTCTGGTGAAAAGAAAGATTCTTGCCTTGGCCGCCGTTAGTGCGTGTGGGGCAGCGAGTGCGCAATCCGGCGTGACCTTGTACGGTGTGGCAGACGTCAACGTCGAGTACGTCAATCGCGTCGGCGCCGCTGTGCCGTCGGCCGCCAACGGTTTCAAGTCGGGCGCCGGCCATAGTGTTGTCCGCGAGGACTCCGGTGGGTACTCCGGCTCGCGTTGGGGTCTTCGCGGCACGGAGGACCTGGGCGGCGGGATGAAGTCCATTTTCGTTCTGGAAAGCGGCTTCAATCTCGATACCGGCACGTCCCAGCAAGGCGGCCGCCTGTTTGGTCGCCAGGCCTTTGTTGGCCTTAGCTCGGAATATGGGCAGCTCACATTCGGCCGACAATATCAGTCGCTGTTTTCTACGCTGGCCAACTTTATCCCTGCCCGATATGCCACCCAGTACGAGCCGATCGGCGTGGTCACCGGAGCGAACTTCCGCGAGGACAATGCGGTGAAGTACGTCGGCGTGTTCGGCGGCCTTACGGCACAGGCCAACATGTCGTTTGGCGTAGGGACGACGCTGCCGCAAGTCGCCCCAAATGTTCCGGCCGCCGGTGGCAACGGTGAAGTTCCCGGGCAGTTTCGCCGCGACTCCGCCTATGGGGCGGGGTTGAGCTATATCTCCGGGCCTTTCGGCATAGGCGTTGCCTATGACCAGTGGAATCCGACGATCGGCACTGGCAGCGGTACCTTCAGAAAAGCCGCAGTCATGGGCAGCTACGCCATCAATGGCACGGCGAAGGTAATGGGCGGCTATCGCTGGGGCCAGAACAAGGACCAGAACGGTACCCTGACCATGCGCGACGATTTCTATTGGATAGGCGGTCAGTACCGGCTGTCTCCCGCACTCGACTTCACGCTCGAGTATGACTATCAGAACGTGAAGAGCCTCGGCGGCAACACGCACATTGCCAATCCCTGGCAGATTGCCCTGATTGCCGACTACGCGTTCTCGAAGCGTACGGATATCTATCTGACCATGGCCTATTCAAAGAACGCTGGCCTGGCGATGGAATCGGCCGCGAGCAACTACGCAACCAGTCTTACGGTCAACAACTACGCGCTGTCCAATGGCCAAAGCTCGATGTTTGGCGCCGCGGTGGGTATCCGCCACGTGTTCTGAGGGCGGCTATCAAGGCCAATCTACATAAGCTCCACCGGGAATGCCGATCTCCTGCCAAGTCGGCACTTTCCGCGGCATTCCCGGTTTCAAAGGTTCCACAGGAAACCCCTGTGGAACCTTTGCCCTTTTTGATACTGCAAGTAAAAAGGCAGTCTACGCGGCGGTCTTCCCACCGTTCACGTGAAGGGATCCCGGTGTTCCTTCCGTTCCTGCACTGTTCACAGCGATGTCGAGGCATCCAAAGCGCTCGATGGCATGCCGGACAAGACGGATAACATCGTCTTCACTGCTGATGTCGGCCGCCACGAAGTCTGCTTCCGCATCCATCTGCCGGAGTTCCGAGAGGAGGGCCGCTCCGGCAGCGGCGTTCCGCCCGGAGCACACCAGTCGCGCGCCTTTGGCTGCGAAGGCAAGCGCCGTCGCGCGGCCGATACCAGCGGTTGCACCGGTAACCAAGACAACAGGATAAGTCATGAATATTTCCTTGGATGGGTGAAGCGTTGTCCTTCGCTCTTTGGTCGGGAATGTACTGCTTGGTGGGACTTCGCCATGCTACGAAACATTGGGGTCGCTTGCCGTAGTTGCGCGCGGAATGTCGTGAATTGGAAAGTCAATGTCCTGACCGAATATGCATGGAAGCCCGCAACGCCAGATACTCGTCCCCGAGAAGCCGGCATCGTAGGTGATATCCCGTACTGATTCGAAGCCGGGCCGGCAGAACTACTTGGTCTCTCTATATGCAGGGCTGTACTGAGGCGTCTTCAAACCAAACGAGGAGTTCCAGTTTCATGGCATCCGAAAATCAGCCAACGGTTGTGATTGTTCCCGGCTTTCGCGATCACATACCAGAGCACTGGCAGTCGCTGCTGGCAGAGCGTTTGCAGCAGCAGGGACGAGCAGTGCGCATCGTGCCCCAGATTGATCAGGACAAGAGGTTGCGCCGTGCCAGGGTAGCGAACCTGGAGCGTGTCGTCAGCAACATCTCGGGGCCGGTCATCCTCGTTGCTCATAGTGTGGGCTGCCTGATCACCGTTCACTGGGCACAGGAGACGGAGTGCACTGTGCAAGGCGTATTGCTCGCCGCCCCGACCGACTATGGCAGCCCGTTGCCGCCCGGATACAGCGATCCGCAGACGCTGGCAG
>NZ_JBFTND010000261.1:0-8758 GCF_056397305.1 Cupriavidus sp. 05N40 | reverse complement strand
CTGCAGACCGTCCCCGTGCGCGGCAGCATCCCCGGCGGCGTGCCGACCGACCCGACCATCTACCGCTTCTACGAGATCGTGCAGATCTACGGCTCCACGCTCAAGGCGCTGGTGCACGAGCAGTTTGGCGACGGCATCATCAGCGCSATCAACTTCAAGCTCGACATCAAGAAAGTGGACGACCCCGAAGGCGGCCAGCGCGCGGTCATCACGCTCGAYGGCAAGTACCTGCCGACCAAGCCGTTCTGAACGGCACGCCGGTGGCGGGATGGCCGCKGCRCAAGCGGCATCCGTCCACCGCCCCCGGCGRCGCCCGCCGGACCACCTCGCATCAAATGAAGTTGCCAGCCATGAAGCAGATTCTCCTCACCCTGTTCAGCGTCACCACGATCCTGTCGGCATGGCCGGCATTTGCCGGCCCGGACTGGACCGTGATCGAGCGGGCGCGCGCGCAAGCGCGGGCGCAGCGCCAGAACCCGGAGCCCTCGTCCTGCCTCGCGCAGCACCCCGCCAATCATGCGTTCTGCGCGCCACGCGCGGACGGCGGGCGCCGGTGACATACGTACGTGGGCGACGCAGCGGTCCATCGCGAGGGCGTGCGCACCGCGCCCTGACGAAGCACCGTTCACAACACATTCCCCGATCCGCCATGTAGACCGGGCGCCGCTTGCCGCGCCGCCGCGACAGCCGACTTGGTATCCGTCTGTATCAGCGGCCCGATGCGATACGCACGCTCACCGCCAGGGTGCCAAGTCACTACGGGCCGGATACATCGGTCACCTTAAATGCTTCCTGTAGCGCGGCGGTGGCAGCAAAGACCAGATGGTCCCGCCAGCGACGCAACGCGGCCGCGACTAAACAACGCCGCCGCAGCCCGATACATCACCCTGGAGCTTCATCATGAACACCACCAACGTCACCACCCTCGCCAAGCGCCTTGTTTCCATCGTCGCCTTCGCCGCCGCCGCTGGCGGAATGCACGCGGCTTTTGCCGCCGATGTGGGCGTGGAACATGGGTATCGCTACAACGTATCCGTTGCACGCAACGACGCGCGCGATCCCTATACCGACGGCGCCAACAACGGCAAGCGCGATGCGTTCTCCGATGGCGCATACAGCAGCGCCGCGCAGCAGATCGTTGCCAGCGCTTCGCACATCGGCAAGCGCGACCCGTTCACCGACGGCGCACGCATCGACCAGCGCGATCCCTTTACCGACGGCGCCAACAACGGCAAGCGCGACGCGTTCTCGGAAGGCGCATACAGCGGCGCGGCGCAGCAGGTCGTTGCCAGCGCTTCGCACATCGGCAAGCGTGATCCGTTCACCGACGGCGCACGCATCGACCAGCGCGACCCCTTTACCGATGGCGCCAACAACGGCAAGCGCGATCCGTTCTCGGAGGGCGCGCGGGCCGGTAGCCCGGATGTGTTTACGGACGGTGCGCTTGCGTGATGTGCCGCGGACCGTACGGGTGGGTGAGGGGTGGAGCCATGGCCGGGTTCATGGCGTGAACTCCGCTTCGACAGGCTTGACGAGTTAAATCGCTTGCATCTATCGCCCCCGGTCGATCGGCTGCGGCCCCGGGCAGCAAGGGTGCGGGCAACCCGGCATGAAGTTGATGTGCGCAAAGTCCGGCGGCTCCGCTGATCTTCCTGGCTGGTAACGGGCAATTTCCACAGAGATCATGCTCGCCGGCACACCAAATGTCGTCAGCAACTGTTCCATGTGAGACACGCGCTTGCGTGCAAAAGCATGGCTGATGCCGGCGGTCGGGGCCTCATACACCGCAATATGGAAGCCCTGCTTGTTCTCATAGGCCGCCGGTTCGTCGATCATCCACTCCGCCAGTCTGCGCACCTCCGACGCTGGCAGACGATCCGCGCCGCGCTCGAAATTGCTGTTGAAGGAGATGTCAAAGCTGCACGCCAAGGCGGGCTGCGCGAGGATCGCGGCGACAGCAGCAATGCTGCGGAATATCTTAGACAATGACATAGCCGGCCACGCTATCAGCATTCTCAATACACTGCGGATTCTTTGCCGCAGCCTCCTGCTTGACAACAAACAGCTGGTAAAAATGATCCTTAGTCGCCATGGCATCCTGGAAGTGCGAAACCTCATGTACAAGCGTTAGCAACTGCGAATCGATGAGGTGAGAGTAGGGCGATAGGTCGCAGAATTTCAGTGCAATGGCGATGGTGTGGGTCTTCGTATCTGGAGCACAAACTGCGGCTGCGACCCGTGGATTGTTGCGAGTTTTTGGCGTGCATCCGATGTACTCCATCATCTCGTCGGAATAGCGGACGAAGTTATCCGCGGTCAGCTCCCTGAGGATCGACTCGATGCGAGGAATTCCCTCAAGCAGACACTGGCGGACCTTGTCCTCAGAGGTGCCAAACCAAGTCTCAACTCGCGCTCGATCTGCATCGTTCCACCGACGAAGCTCCACCAACCTCTTGATGCAGCATGAAATCGCCTTGACTCGAAGCGAGAGGATGGCACTGCGAAACTCCCCATTGCTCACGTTCGGGCAGATCCGCGTCGCATCGTCCACGACCTTGCCCGGCTTCTCGGTCAGCTTTTCTGCAGCGACCGGCACGTAAGTGCCTGGGGCGGATGAAGGCTGGTGGAGGTGTCCTGTCCAGTTCACCTCAATGAGGAAGTCCTGCTGTGACGGGACGACGACTGGTTTTATCGCGCACCGACACATCACCCTTGCTCCCCGCACTAGGATTCGCCTTCCATCCATGAGCGTGAAATGCGGAAGGGCGTCGTTCATCACCGGGCCGCCCACGTTGCATGCCGGACAGGTAGCGTGGTCTCCCTCCGCTGCCACACTGACACCGTGATGCGCGAAGCCGATCACTGTGGAAATCAGCGTCCCGTCTGTACTTGTCTTGTCGCCATGCTTCAATGCCTCTCGCATATCCGTCATGCCTTTCTCCGTTGTCAGGTGGATGAGACCCAAAGTGATCGAACCGCCGTGCAGTGTTCCAGCGGATCGGCCAGTTGAGATCGAGAGAGGTCTGCAGGAATGCGAAGAAACGTCTTGTTGAGGGCGGGAATTGAGTTGCGTCAATTGTGTCGAGAAGGCCGGCAGTGGGGCGGGCACCATATGCGCACCGCCGATCCGGGATAGCTATCCTTTGGCAAGGATCGGACGTGACTGACGCGGACCTCTGGCCTATGTGGCTCGCCTCCCCAATCTATAGAGGTGACCAACGAGGGCGTTGGTCATTGCGAAGGTCATTGACGGGTGCCGATGATCTTCCCCCCCCTGGGTCAGCACAATGCCTGCACCCGGTTGACTGCCTGGTCCAGCTGCTGCTTTAGCGGGGCAAGCAGGGCATGCAGGCCATTGCTGGCGGCATGCTCGCCCGCCTGCAATTCCAGCAGCGTCAGCAGAGAGTCCAAGCCGGCGCTGACGCGTATCAGGTCGTCGCAACTCTGCTGGATGGTTTTATAGTTCCACTCAGCGCCGAACGTGGCGTCACTTTCTGGCGGCATCGGATCTGCGACTAGCTTGGCTTCCATTGCAGCATTTCTGGCTTCGGCTGCAGTACGAGGACGACGTTGGCGGGCAGTCATGATGGCTCCTTGGCAGGTAGGGTCGATTGAGACGTCCATGTGGTGGACGAGGTGTCAACGATCCGCGCTCTCGCTGCTTCGGATGACGAGCGCGATAAAGCGCGTGCAGCACAGTACGTTTGCAAGTGCGATGTATGGAGGGTCCGCGACCAAGCAATCTCCGTAAGAGGCTGAGGCATGAGCCATAATGCGACTTTTGTCTGCCCTGGCAACGTGACTGGCATTGCTAACGCCTGCGCTGCATCCGTCAAGCTCTGGCCTGACGCTTGCCCTAGACATGTGTCCGAGATTTTGGCGGCGGTGCCGGCCGGGCGCCTCTGGTCGTGCGCGAACGGATCCGCCTCGCCGGTACGGAAGAGGTTTTCTGCGGGCCCTCGCTACCTGCCATGCGGCACGTACCCGCGACAGCCAGCGACGGCATACGCACCAATGTACCTTACAAGGATAATTTGTCCTAATTGAAATGCGTGATCGCGTCGAGGAACTGATAGATTTCGTGGCGGAGGGTCATCGCCGCTACAAGCACATGGAAGACCTGACCGGGATCAAGGCGGACAGTTGGAAGAACGCATGCCGGGGGCAGCAGCGATTCACGCAGGAAATGATCGAGAAGATGGCGGAGATTTGGCCGCAGTATGCGTACTGGCTGGTCACCGGGCGAACCGATGCGGAGCACGGCCACACGTCGCCGATTCTTGAGCGGATAGCACGTGATCTGAAGAAGGTTAGGGGGCCAGAAGGATAGTTGGTGAGGTAGGGGAAAATCCCCGACCTACGCAGTTATTGCGAGTCTCGAACACCCCGGCAGCCCGGGAATATTGACCGGCCCCAGAACGCACCTCCTTCCTGCATTTGGCCCCCGCTTTGCAATACGCTTGAGCATCGGTCTCCCGCAACGCGGGCAGCTTGGTGCCACGGCGTGCGGCCGGTTTCCTCGACCATGTGGCCGCGCGTCCGAAACGCCGCACCCACAAGCAGTTCAAACTGGTAAAACCCGCCGCCCTGCGGGCCACCATCGGCCACCCCGACCCGGCGGAAATCCGCGGCATGATCCACGGCCTGCACAAGGCGCGACGCGTCTACCCCGGCCGCATGCTGCCGCGCCTCTGCGTCGCCTGTTGCTCGGCTATGTGCCGCGACGATCGGAGGTAAGCGCCGGTGAACGCAATGCCAGCGTCAGCACAGCGCCTGCACGCGGTTGACCTAGCCCAATCACCAGGGCCACCCACGCCCGCCAAAGTCCAACACCCGCCAGCGAACCAGTTCAGCCATCGATAGAGGCCGCTGGGCTTGCCTTCTCAAAAATTGCTCTGCGGCGTCCGGCCTCTGCCTAGGCCACCGATGCAGTGATCACCCGGGTTTCTCGCATCCTCCGAGAAGCGGCCTCCGCCCTCTGGGCTGAATTCGTCGAACTGCTTGCTCTACCCCCGGACAATGGCCCTGGCGCAGGGAATTTAGATGTTCAGCTTGTGTGAATGTTGCATAGGACATTTCCTATCGACATACTGACGAGCAAGAGAACGAGTACGCATACGCGTGCCATAGATCGGGCAAGAAGGGGCGAGAAGTTGAGCATTCAGGAACGCGGATTCAACGCTGTGCGACTCTCGAACGAGCGCAAGCAACCGGCCGAGCCGCCGAGCTTCTCGCTCGGCAAGATCTACAACAGGCGGACTGACATCCATCCGCCCTTCGGCGGCAACGATCAGAGTGGCATAGCGCATTCGAGGTAAGCGGATCGCCAGCACCGTGGTTGACGACGAGACAGGAATGGTGCTGCTTTAGGCTTGCAACGCCAGTTGAGCGGCGACGTTCCACGGCAGAAGTTCGTCGATCCGATTGACGGGATGATCGGCGATGCGGGCCAAGACGTGACGCAGATAGGCCTCGGGATCGATGCCGTTGAGTTTGCAGGACCCGATGAGCGAGTACATTGCGGCCGCGCGCTCTCCGCCACTGTCAGCGCCGGCGAATAAAAAATTCTTCCGACCCAACGCGACACCGCGCAGCGCATTCTCCGCGATGTTGTTGTCTATCTCTGCCAGGCCATCATCACAGTAGTAGATTAGCGCTTGCCACTGGTTCAGCATGTAGTTGATGGCTTTGGTCGTTTCCGACTGCGTCGAGAGCGTCAATAGCCGCTCTCGCAACCACACTTCGAAGCTGTCCAGTATGGGCCGGGATCTTTGCTGCCGCACCTGTTGACGCACGGCAGGTGGCTTACCCCGGATTTCCGCTTCGATGGCATAGAGCTCGCCGATCCGGCGTAACGCCTCCGTTGTGGTCGGCGTTGCCTTGCGGACATRCAGATCGTGCACCTTACGGCGCGCGTGGGCCATACAAGCTGCTTCGCGCACACTGCCATCGGTAAAAACTGCGTTGAAGCCCGCATACGCGTCTGCCTGCAAGATGCCGCGGAAGCCGGCCAGATGCGCTTGGGGATGTTGGCCCTGGCGATTTGGTGTGTAGGCGAACCAGGCCGCAGGCGCAGCATCCGAACCCGATGCGCGATCGTCCCGCACGTAGGCCCATAGTCTTCCCGTCTTGGTCTGCCCCTTACCTGGCGCAAGTACCGGCAGCGGCGTGTCGTCCGCGTGCACCTTGCCGGGCATCATCACGTATCGGTGCAAAGCCTCGACCAGGGGGCGTACCAGCGCACCGCAAGCGCCGACACCGCGAGCCATGGTCGTGCGGTCCAGCTCCACGCCCTGCCGGGCATAGATAGCGGCTTGGCGGTACAGCGGTTGATGATCAGCGTATTTGGCAACCAGTATGTGAGCGTGCAGCCCCGCCGTGGCAATGCCGCGCTCAATCGGCCGGCTTGGCGCCGCAGCCTGGACGATGCAATCACAACAGGCGCAGGCCTTCTTGCGCCGCACCTGCCGAATCACCCTGAATGAACTGCTGATGATATCGAGTTGCTCCGAGATGTCCTCGCCCAGCGGCTTGAGCTTACCGCCGCACTCTGGACAGGCTTCGGTCTCGGGCTCGAGAATGCGATCCTCCCGCTCCAAGTGTTCCGGCAACGGCTTGCGTACCGCTTTCTTCCGGACAGGAGGGGTAGCCTGCGGATCGGCTTCGGTTTCGGCCGCACCTTCCTCGGCCAGCAGATCTTCCAGTCGGGTCTCGAGCTGTTCAATCTGTCGATCCAGCTTCTCGGACTTCTGGCCAAACTGCATCCGCCTCAGCTTTGAGATCTGCAGATTTAGCTGCTCGATCTCCATGGAGCGGACCGCCAAGGCCCGTTCCATGAGTGCGATCGATTCCCGCTGTGCCAACACCAAGGCCTTCAGGGCCTCAATGTCGTCGGGGAGATCGCTGGGGTCGATTGGCATGCGCGGCAGTTTACGCACATGCCACAAGGTTTACAACACCGACAGTGGCGGCCAGGTGCGCTCGGGCTGCTTCCAGTTGATCCCCTCCAGCAGCATCGACAACTGCGCTTGCGTCAGGTGGATCTTGCCGCTGTCGGCCTGCGGCCAGACGAAACGTCCACGCTCCAGGCGCTTCGAGAGCAAGCAAAGCCCATCGCCCGTTGACCACAATACCTTGATGACGTTGCCGCGCCTGCCGCGGAAGACGAAGACATGGCCGGAGAACGGGCTCTCCTGCAGAGTCGCCTCCACCTTCGCTGCGAGCCCGTTGAATCCGCAGCGCATGTCGGTCACGCCTGCGGCGATCCAGATGCGTGTTCCCGCCGGCAACCCGATCATGGCGTCAAACGGTCCAGTACGGTACGCAACGTGGCCAGGTCGACTGCCCCTTCAATGCGAATCACCGCTCGGCCCAAACGGATCTCAATGGCGCCGTGCGGCGGCGTCGGCTCGCAAACCGCAGCGGCCGGACTCATTGGCATCGGACCGGGTGGCGAGCTTGGGTGTTCAACGGTCACCGGCAACAACACCGCGGCTTCCTGGCGCTGCTCCATTCGATAGCGTCGGCGCCAGGTGAACAGCATGTTCGCGTTGATGCCGTGCTCGCGCGCCAATTTCGATACCGAGACACCCGGCTCACACGCAGCGGCTGCCAACCGCCGCTTGAATTCCTCGCTGTGGTTCGGCCGGCCTTTGCGACTGCCGGCGACTGGTTCATCCTGTGACTGTGACAAAGTAGTTCCCATCACTATTTGGTGGGAACTACTTTGGCGCCACTCTACTGAACGGTACAGACGGTGCTGGCGACTCGCTTACCATTCGAGCACGGTTCGAGCCATCTTCATCTTCACGGGCGATAGCGGAGAGCAGTATGGCTATGTTGACGGCGGAGATGAACTTGGCGTCTTCTCCTACACCGGTGAGGGCCAAGTCGGCGATATGACGTTCACCCGTGGCAACCTAGCCATCCGCGAGCACGCGGAGGATGGGCGAGCGCTCCATTTATTCAAATCACTCGGCAAAGGCAAGGGGCAGGAATACATTGGCGAGTACGCCTATGCTGGACACTCGATTCGTCGCGGCCCCGATAAGCACGGGCAGCAGCGCGATGTGATCGTCTTCCAACTTGTCCCTGTGGCACTCCTGGACGATGAGTGCAGTGCGTCGTTCGACGACGATGCCACTGAGCCAGCGCCAGCCAGTTTGGAAGAGGCACGGCGGCGAGCCATGGAGGCGCTTCACGACTCACAAGTGGCAACGGGAAAGACCGCACTGCGGCGACTGTATCAACGCAGCAAGCAAGTGAAGGACTACGTTCTGCTGCGTGCAGCCGGGAAATGCGAGTCGTGTCTCCAGCCGGCGGCGTTTCAGCGGAAGGATGGGTCTCCGTATCTGGAACCGCATCACACGACGCGCGTTTCGGATGGCGGTCTTGATCATCCAAGTCATGTTGCGGCGATATGCCCGACGTGCCATCGGCACATTCATCATGGGCGTGGGGGGCATCAGAAGAACTTGGAGCTAATGGAGGCGATTGCGGCTAAGGAGAGCGCGCAATAGGCACCCTCGTGAGAGCTTGCCAGCCCAAGAACGATGTTGCACGCGGATGGGAGCGCCGCCTTCGCCGGCACGACTGATGTGCCTCCAGCCATACCTGAGTTCCGGCCCCGTCACCCTCTGCGACCTCTCGCCCGCTACTTCTCTTTCGATCCCGGGGTTCCTATGCCGGGTTGATGCAAAGTGCCGTATTAGCCGCCCACGACGCAGACTTCACGTCCCAAAGCTTTGGTCACCACCAC
>NZ_JBFTND010000260.1:0-8783 GCF_056397305.1 Cupriavidus sp. 05N40 | reverse complement strand
GTTGTTGAGCGTGTTGACGTTGATGCTCTGCAGCTGGGCGATGTTCTGGTTGACGTTGACATTGACGTTGGCCRCCGGGCCCAGTCCCTGCATCCAGGTRTTGGCGCCGCCGCGCACCGCGGCCAGGGACTTGCTGTCGAGTTCTTGGGTCAGCGCGAGGTCGCGCACGGTGATGGATGACATGATGCTGCTCCTTGAATGCAGTGATGGCCGGGGGGGGCGGCGACGATTAGCGGTAGATGTTGTTCTGGGCGTTCTGGGTCGAGTTGACATGCGACTTGATGTCRTCCGCGAAGGCCGTGTTGTTGCCGTTCATGTTGACCACGTTCTGGGTCTGGCCRATCAGYTGCGAGGCRTTGAAGGTCGAGTCGAGCTTGACCGAGCTGAACACGGGCATGAAGGGCACGAAGCCGCCGCGCACGCTGCGCATGGCGCCGGCGTCGAGTTCTTCGGTGACGGACAGGTCCTTGATGGCGATGGTAGTCATGGCAGTTCTCCTGGAAGGCGGTTGGCCAGCTGGCCGGGTATCGATTGGGACTTCGGTTCGTTTGCTGYYGAGCATCTTTGCTTCGCTCGGGAGGTACAAACGCATGGAGTGTGCCAAGGCGGGCCATGYCGGCGCRGATCGCCCGCAARCCCAGTCCCCGCCTGGATTTTTTCTTTGGCGCAGCACATGGAACCGGTGCGCGCGCCAGCTGGCACGGCAGTGCGCTGACGGGCGTGGACCAACACAATGGCGCGCGGGTGTTCGCGGGCAACAGACAGCAGCGGAAAACACACGTCAGGGTCGGCACTCGCGGCGACCGGGATTCATGGCGGCGGCGATGGCGGCGCAGGAACGGGAGGAAATGCGGGAAATGAAGGAAGCGCAGAAGGGCGCGGCGGGGAAACGAAGCGCGGGACGATGCCGGGAATGGCGCCGCGCGGCGGCGGTGCGCCGGGCTCTTGTGGCCCGGCTAGCGCAACGCCCCTGGTGCGCCCGGCGAGATCACTTCACGTAGATCGTGATCTTCTTGGAGTAGATCGGCGGATTGTGCGGGATGTGCTTGTCGTCGGCCATCAGCAACTGCAGCGTGTGCTTGCCGGGCGGCAGTTCGATGGTGGTCTCGGTTTCGCCCGCACCGAAATGCAGGTGGTTGCGGTCGTTGGGGATCTCCTTGTCCATCGGTGGCAGATCGGTATCGATGAGCAGGTGGTGATGGCCGCTGTTCGGGAACTTCACGCCGCGCGGCGCCACGCCCATGCCGCGCAGGCCGAACCACACCTTGATCGGCTTGCCGGCCGGCAGGACCTGGTTGTTGTTGGGGAAGCCGATATACAGGTAGGCATTGGGCGGCGCCGGCGTGGGACCGGCCACCGCGTTGTCCGGCATCGCGCCGTTCAGAAGCAGGCTGGCTGCGAGCGCAGCGCCCAGAATGAGCTTACGCATGAACTCTCTCCCGTTGGGTGCCGCCGGGATGGCGGTCCGGGCCTGACAGGCACCGTCAAGCATGAAGCGAAGCGGTCCTGGCAAGGCGCGCGGCCGCAGACGGCACGGTAGTACGGCAAGGCTGTGCAACGACGCCAGGATCTTTTTTGATCGTGCCTCTTATCGAACTGTGATCGTGATCTTCTTGGAGTACACGGGCGGATCGTGCGGCTTGTGATTCGCATCGCCCAGCAGCATCTGCAGCGTGTGCTTGCCTGGCGGCAACTCGATGCGCGCCTCGGTTTCGCCGGCACCGAAGTGGAGGTGGTTGCGGTCGTTGGGGATTTCCTTGTCCATCGGCGGCAGATCGGTGTCGATCAGCAGGTGATGGTGGCCGACGTTGGCCATCTCCACGCCCTTGGGGGCGACGCCCATATTGCGCAGGCCCATGCGCACCCAGAACTTGCCGCCCTCGATCACGGCGCCGTCGGGCGGCCAGATGATGTAGGCCTCGGCATTGGGTGGAGCCGGCGTGGAAAACGAGATCGAAGGCAACGCAGCCAGCAGCGATGCTGCCATGGTGCCGAGCACGGTTCGCCTGTGCATGTGAAAGGCCTCCCTACGACGGTCCGTGCTRCAGCGCGCGTGTGCGCGGCGGCACATGCATGGCAACGCGGCAAGCGCCAGGCGCGCCGGCAAGGCACCGGCGGGGCTTCCTGCACCCTTTTTCACTCTTTCGCGAATTCTCGAAAGCGCGGCGTGGATTCTTGCTCTTGATCAGCGCCCTGCATTTTCGTCATTCAGCTTAGAACGGAAAACCGTAAAAAGATACTTGACGCTACCCGGCCCGCGCCGCACGCGGCGGATGGTGCGCCCGCTGCGCCACCCGGCGTCGCAAAGCACCTCCGGATTCACAATCGCTGTGCTATGGTGGATTGAGCCAGCCCGGTATCGCCAGCGCGGCATCTTGCCTTCGCACGGCAAACCCCGGACCCGGCGCGATGGCCCGGCATCATCGTGTTTCGCCGACCACGTGACACCATCGGCACGCGGCGCGGCGATGAACTTCTGCGCCGTACGAACAAGGCCTGCATATGTGGCGAAAACTCCTTGTCGTGTGCCTGATCGGGTTGGCCACGGCCTTCCCTGCCGCAGCCGCGCCCGGAACGCCGGAGCCAGGCAGCGAGGCGCGCCTGGCGCTCGTGATCGGAAATGCCGCATACGCTGATGCCCCTCTGCCGAACGCCGCCAGCGATGCGCGCGCGATGGGACAGGCCCTCGGAGCGCTCGGCTTCGACGTCATGCTGCGCGAGAACCTCGACAGCGCCGGCATGGCGCAGGCGCTTGCCGAATTCCGGCAACGCCTTGGCAAGGGCGGCGTCGGCCTGTTCTATTTCGCCGGCCACGGCATCGAAGTCGGCGACAGGCCGCTCCTGCTTCCCGTCGACGTGCGCGGCGACGCGCCCCACCGGCTGCTGACCGGCGCGACGGAACTGGGCACGATACTGGCGAGCATGCCGGCGGCGCGCCCGGGCGGGCGCAATATCCTGATCCTCGATACCTGCCTGGACAATCCGTATCGCGGCGCGACGGCGATGCCGCCGGCCGCGCCCCCCGCAACCGTGATCGCCTACGCCACGGCGCCCGGCGCCCGCGCCGGCGACGGCGCCTTCACCGCCGCGCTGCTGCAGGCGATGCGGATGCCCGGGACCGATGCCGAGACCGCCCTGCGCCGTGCCGGCCAGATCGTCAGCCAACAGACCGGGCTCGGGCAGCAACCATGGATATCGTCGTCGTTGCCGGCACCGTTGCGGCTTGCGGCGCGCGTGGCGGCCGGGGATGCCGGCGCCGGTGGCATCGCAGCGCCTGCCGGCGGACCGACACGGGTGTCGCCATTACAATATGCACAGCGCGGCATCCTGCCCAAGGACAGCGACGAGCAGTACGAACTGACCTTCTGGGAATCGATCAAGAACAGCAATTTCTCCAGCGACTACGAGGCGTACCTGAAGGCCTACCCCAATGGCCGCTTCGCACCGCTGGCACGGGCCCGCATCGAGCGCCTGCGCGCCAGCGGCGCCAAGCCCGAGACGGGCACCCCCGCCGCCCCCCCCGAACGGTCCCGCCCGGGGTCCGCGTCGACAGGGCCGTCTGCCGCGCAGGGCACCGTCACGCCGCCCCCGGCACGCGCGCAGAGCGGCAAGGTGCAGGGGCCGGCGAGTGCGCCGGCAACTGCGCCGCCCGGCGCGACGGCCGGTGCCAGCACGCCCGCGCCCGGCTCGCAGCGGGCARTGGCAAGCGGCGCCGTCACGGTCGACATCAAGCCCGGCGAGCTCAAGGACTGCCCTGCCTGTCCCGTGCTGCACAGCCTGCCGGCGGGCAGCTTCACCATGGGCAGCAACGGTGGCGACCCGACCGAGAAGCCTCCGCACCGCGTGACCATCGGCCAGCCCTTCGCCATCGGCAAGTACGAGGTCACCGTCGAGCAATGGAGCGCCTGCGCCGATGCCGGCGGCTGCCAGCGCATCGCCACGGTGGCCGGCGCGGCGCGCAACGCGCCTGTGCGCGACATCAGCTGGGACGATGCCCAGCAGTACCTGGCGTGGCTGAGCAAGACCAGCGGCAAGGCCTACCGGCTGCCCACCGAGGCCGAGTGGGAATACGCGGCGCGCGGTGGCACCAGCACGCTCTACTGGTGGGGCGACCAGATGCGCAAGGGCACCGCCAACTGCAAGGACTGCGGCGACCCGTGGAACGCCGACACACCGGCCAATGTCGGCTCCTTCGCCGCCAACGGCTTTGGCCTGCACGACATGAACGGCAGCGTATGGGAATGGGTGGCCGATTGCTGGCACATCTCCTACAAGAACGCGCCGGTGGACGGGCGCGCCTGGGACGACCCCGGCTGCAGCGTGCGTGTGATCCGTGGCGGCTCGTGGCACGAAGGCGCGAGCTACATGCTCTCCTCCACCCGCTTCAAGTACAGCGCCAGCGTGCGGCAGTCGCAGAACGGCTTCCGCGTGGTGCGCGACCTGAAGTAGGTCGCCTGAAGTAGGCCACCCGAAGCAGGCCGCCCGAAGCAGGCCGCGGACGGGCCCGGCAGCGAAGCGCGCCGGGCGCCTAGCGCGGCCGGGTGGATATCTGCACGATGTCCGCGCCGATGCGGTCCTCGCCATGCTTGGCCGCCATCGGCCCGAGTTGCCGGTCAAGCGCGCGCAGATAGTCCTGGCGCGACTCCGCTTCGGGCCGCAGCGCGTCGAACAGCGGCGCGGGCGCGGTGAGCAGCACGATCAGCTCCGTGCCGAACGGCTTGGAGATCACCCAGTCGCCAAGGCTGCCGATTGTGGCGCTATAGCTCGCCGGCGCCTGGTTGGCCTTGGAACGGGCGCTCGGCACCATGTGCACGACCTTGCCGTCGGCCATGTAGTAGTCCACGTAGACGTAGGTATCGTATGGCGGCGTGGTGATATCGACGATCAGCGGCGTGCCTTCGGCAAGCTGCCCGCCGGGCGCGCGCGTGCGGATGGTGGCGAGCGCATCCCCGCTGCGGCGCCCCGACCAGTAGGGCGAGACAAGCTTGACCACGTCGCACTTGTCGTCGCCCAGCGGCTGCACTTCCAGGTTCACGCTCTGCACGCCCGGCACCGCGCCCAGGTCTTCCTTCAAGCGCTTGACGCCGAAGCGTTCCGCCACGAACCCGCGCACCTGCAGTTCGTGCTCGCCGTGCGCGGAGGCGGCCAGCAGCGAGCAAGGCGCGCGCGCCAGCACGGCCGCCACGGCAGGCATCGACAAGGCGCGCGGCGGCACGGCTTCCGCGCGCGCCGGCGGTTGCTCGGGTGCCTTGTTCCCGGCGGGGGGCACAGCGCCGGCCGGGGCTTCCGCCTGCGTCTTGACATCGGCGGCGCCGCGCGTGCGCCACGCAAAATAGCCCACGCCGCCCACCACCAGCAGGCCCGCCAGCGAGGCCGCGCCCAGCTTGGCCAGCGACGGCATGCCTGAACGCTCGGCGCCCAGGTCCGCCAGGAAGCGCGCCACGGTCGGCGTACGCGTGGCGCGATCGAACGACAAGGCAGCGCGCAGCGCCCGCCATTGGCCGCGCGAGAGCGTCTTCGGCCGCTGCAGCTTCAGGCCGCCGCTGCGCGCCTGGTTGGCGGAAAGCCGCTCGTACGGGTGGCGGCCGGTGAGGAGTTCGTAGGTCACGCAGGCCAGCGCATAGATATCGTCGCGCGGATCCGGCTCGCTGTGATCGAACATCTCGGGGCTGGCATAGGCAGGCGTCATGCCCCCCAGCGTGCCGGGATCGAAGACGGTGGGATCGGCATCGTCGGCCGGCTGCTGGAACACGCGCGCGATGCCGAAGTCGATCACCTTGACTTCGCCGCTGTCGGTGATGAACACATTGGCGGGCTTGAAATCGCAATGGACGAAGCCGCGCTCGTGCGCGTACGACAGCGCGCGCGCCATCCCCGTGATGATGGGCAGCGCCTTGCCGTAGGGCATGCCGGCGAAATCGGGCGCGCGCAAGATGCGGTTGAGCGATTTGCCCTGCAGGTACTCCATGGTCAGGTAGACCACCGAGCCGTCGCGGTCGAAGTCGTAGACGGTGACGATGTTCCGGTGCGCCAGCGTCTGCGCCTTGCGTGCCTCTCGCTGCAGCGCGATCAGCGATTTCGGGTGACCGCGGAACTGCACATTGAGAACCTTGATGGCGATATAGGGCTTGCGGTCCGAGGCTTCCAGCTTGCGCAGGTCGAGCGCCTTGAAAACCGTGCCCATGCCGCCCACACCCAGGCATTCCTCCAGTACGAAGCGGCCATTGAGCGTATCGCCCACGCCCTTGACGGGCTCGCCGGCCGGGATGGCCTGGCCGCCGGCCGCCGCGACCGAGGCGCCGGCCGAAGGCGACGAAGGCGTGGAAGGCATGGACGCACCGCCCGCCGGGCCGGTCTCCATGCGGGTCTCCTCGCCACCCTCCTCGAACTGCGTGTTGCTGCGGCGCTCGATGCGGCGCAGCACCTCTTCATAGACGCCCGGCGGCAACGGCACGCGCGTGTTTTCCTCGCTGAGCATTTCCGCCAGCTGCCGCGCGCTGGCCTGGTCGGCGGCCAGGGTGCGGTCGATGCGGGCAAATAGCTCTTCGTGCGACAGACCACCGCTTTGGAAGGTTMGTATCAGGTCCGGAATGCTAGGCATCGATGCAGCCGCGACGTAGTAGCGCGAAGTTGCGCATTGAGCGCCCACTCGCCATTCTCCAGCGAGTACCTGCCCACGATGGATACTAGTGCGCACTCATGGCAATCGCAAACCCCCCGTGCATCGCATCAACGGCCGCGCGCGGCGCATGCGCCTCGTGGCAGGCCTGTCTTGCGCCAGGTGTCGTGCGCAAGCGAACACAAGCGGCGACAGTGTTGGCCGCGGCCCGTCAGCCCACGGCACCGCCGGCCCGCCCGCGGGTACGCCGCATGTGCAGCGAAGCAGCCGAAGCCCAGTGCCAGCCTGGCTTTGCGGACAATTTCCGGCGACATGGCCYGCCTTGGCACACTCCATGCGTTTGTACCTCCCGAGCGAAGCAAAGATGCTCGACAGCAAACGAACCGAAGTCCCAATCGATACCCGGCCAGCTGGCCAACCGCCTTCCAGGAGAACTGCCATGACTACCACCCTCGCCATCAAGGACCTGTCCGTCACCGAAGAACTCGACGCYGGCGCCATGCGCGCCGTGCGCGGCGGCTTCGTGCCCTTCATGCCCGTGTTCAGCTCGGTCAAGCTCGACTCGACCTTCAAYGCCTCGCARCTGATYGGCCAGACCCAGAACGTGGTCAAYATGAACGGCAACAACACGGCCTTCGCGGATGACATCAAGTCGCATGTCAACTCGACCCAGAACGCYCAGAACAACATCTATCGCTGATGTTGCCGCCGCYCTGCCGGCCCCGCCGAGCGCGCCAACCGAATTCGCACATCACTGAGTACCGGAGAACTGCCATGACTACCATCGCCATCAAAGACCTGTCCGTCACCGAAGAACTCGACGCCCGCGCCATGCGCAGCGTGCGCGGCGGCTTCGTGCCCTTCATGCCCGTGTTCAGCTCGGTCAAGGTCGAYTCGACYTTCAAYGCCTCGCARCTGATCGGCCAGACSCAGAACGTGGYCAACATGAACGGCAACAACGCTGCCTTCGTGGACGAYATCAAGTCGCGCGTCACCTCGACCCAGAACGCCCAGAACAACATCTACTGAGCAATGCGCGGCCGCCACCGGCGGCCCGCGGCGCCAGCGGGATCGCCAGACCGGCCCCGCACCGAATTCGCAAACCACTGAATACCCGGAGAACTGCCATGACTACCATCCTCGCCATCCAGGACCTGTCCGTCACCGAAGAACTCGACGCCCACGCCATGAGCACCGTGCGCGGTGGCACCGGCTTCGTGCCTTTCGTGCCGGTGTTCAGCACCGTCAAGGTCGATTCGACCTTCAACGCCTCGCAACTGATCGGCCAGACGCAGAATGTGGTCAACATGAACGGCAACAATGCTGCCTTCGTGGACGACATCAAGTCGCATGTCAACTCGACGCAGAACGCCCAGAACAACATCTATCGCTGATGTTGCCGCCGCCCGCCCGGCATGCCGGGCAGGGCGGCTTCCTGCCGCCGCCGGGCAGGGCCGGCCACCTTGCATTTTCGGGTTGGATCGCGCCGCGGGCGGATACACAATGAATGCACAGCGTATGGCGAGACCTGCCTGGTTGCTCGCGGGAGACGATCGTGCCTTGTTTACCTATTCCGTGTGTTGCGCGCGTCGCGCGCGCTACCCTGCAGCGCTACCTGCTGGCGGGCACATGCTTGCTGGCGCTGGGCGGTTGCGCCGATTTCCGCCCGCCGGTGTACGAGCGGCCGGAGACCCCTGCCAAGCCGGAATGGTCCCGGCAGGGCGCGATCACGGTGTCGGCTGCAGACACCATCGTGCCCAACTGGTGGCAGGCCTTTCGCGATCCCTATCTGGACGGCCTGGTCGACAAGGCCATCGCGGGCAACTATGACATCAAGGTGCTGGCCGCGCGGATCAAGGTCGCAGGCGCGCAGATCGCGGAGGTCAGGGCGGGTGCGCTGCCGGTCTTCGACGTGGGTGCCGGCGCGAGTTTCGAAAAGAGCACCGGGCAGCCTCTCACGAGGACCTACAACCTCGGCACCCAGGTCAACTGGGATATCGATATCTGGGGCAAGGTCGAGAAGGGCGTGCAGGCGCAGAAGGCCGAGTTCAATGCCACCGAGGCGGACTGGCGTGCCGGCTACCTCACCCTGGTTTCGGCCGTGTCGACCACCTATTTCCAGATCCTGCAGTTCGACGAGCAGATCGACCAGCAGACCCGCACC
>NZ_JBFTND010000259.1:0-8817 GCF_056397305.1 Cupriavidus sp. 05N40 | reverse complement strand
CCTGAAGGAAGCTCGGATATTACGTTAAGTATCCGGGCTTTTTTTGAAAATAGCTTGAACCGTCGCATTATTCAATACAATGTCAAGAGCTGCAAAACGCCACGGTCACTTTATCTACGGAATCGTCCAATCTTGCCTGACGACCGGTATTACCGCCTGCATTGCAAGTTTTCCGTTTTGGGAAACCGGGAATTTCATGATGCACTGGGCTAGATTGTGGCTGCTGTCCTGGGCTGCGATGTTGCCCGTGGTGGTGTTTGCTGCGCCGTTCATTCGAAGAATAACGGATCGTCTGACCGGTATTACCTAATACCGGCCTGTCCCTAAAACTACGTTGCGGTATCGTGTGCTCAACATCTATTAAGTAAATACATTACGGATAAGTTTCTTCGTCGGACGCCAGAGCAGCAATGATTCGAGCCTTACAGATTCGCTCCGCCACTACTGCGGACGGACCTGCCCACGATTACCACGGGGTACTACACGAATGTGGCCTGATGGACAACGCATCATTGCTTCCAGATATGTTCCATGTTGCGGTGATGGATGGCCGCATTGTCGCTTTGTGCTGGAGGGGAGAGGCACACTGAAGTAGCGGTGGCCTGTTCAGTGGCGGTTCTGCCGTTTGACGAACCGCTTGCTGACCACCTGGTTGACGGCTGACTCGACAAAACCTGAGGCAATGGGCTCGCCATGTCGATAGCGGTCACCGTAGTTCACGATGAAGTGCCGGTTGTTGTCCAAGTAGACAATGAACTCCTCGAGCTTGCCAAGGAGTTAGGTCGCCAACATGGTCATCCTCCACAACGTTCAGTGGATGTCGCGCAAGCTCAAGGATTTGCAGGAACGCGGGCACCCGGTGAACGCCGAAATGCTCAAGGCCCTGTCGCCGTACCGCCGCGAGCATATCAACCGGTTCGGAGATTACCTGCTCGACTTGCAGCGGCGCGTACCGCCACTCGATCCATCAATCGATTTCGCATTCAAATCAGCAGCTTAGCGGAGATGCGGCGGATTTTTTGCGAATCCCGGCCAAGCCTCGACTACCTCCAACGCGTCGACGACTTCGGCCCTGTACCGGCGCGAATCCCCGCCGCGATGAAAGTCACCAGGTACTCGGACTTCCGTCGCACGTCGCCTGCCTTGACCTCGCCACCGGAGATACGCTCGATGCGGCTGTCGAACACGCTCATTACCAGCGCCCCCACGGCAAACAGATAGGCCCAGTGCGCATAGCTGGCTCCGTTGCCTGGCAGGGCATTGCGGATCGTCCTGACGAATTCCATGGCAAAGGGGTCGAAGTAGTCGGCCAGGTAATCGCTTCCGCGGATGGAACGAAGTGGAACCTCTATGAGCAGAATCTGCTGTCGGAGTATCACATCCGCTATGGCGGATACGGCGGAATTGGCTACTATCATGTCTCCGACATGTATATCGCGCTCTTCAGCAACTTCATTCCGTGCGGCGTGCATGAGGCGGTGTACATCCTGGACGGGCTCATCAGAAATGGCTCTGAGATCCAGCCGGATACCATTCACGGCGACACCCAGGCGCAGAGCGGCCCAGTGTTTGGTCTGTCCTATCTGCTGGGCATCAACCTGATGCCGCGCATGCGCAATATCAAAGATCTGGTGCTATACAAAGCGGATCGGTGTCGCAGATATGAACATATCGAGCGCTTGTGCCGCCAGTCCATCGACTGGGACCTGATCCATCGACACTACCCCGACATGATGCGGGTTCGCCTGGGCGAAGGCGCAGGGGGTCGCGCAGCACCACGATGACCCCATCGTGGGCGTGCAAATGACGGTTAATGTGCTGTCCGACAGCGTGATCGCGGCCGTTACCGGCGGATTGCCCATCACGCGCATCTAAGCCGGTCGCCGGGGCGGAAGTCCCGGCGTACAGGTTTTCCGGAAATTGTCGCCATAGTGATAAGAAGTGCTATTTCCTGCAGACCAAGGGCGACCGCCACTACCAGGGCACCACCTTCCGGGCGCCGGCCTCAACGGCCGGCGCGAACTGACCCGCACTTACTTCAGCGTCTTCAACCGGTTGCTCGCCGCACGCGCGCCTTCGGTACCTGGATACTTGGCCACCACCTGTTCCAGAGTCTTGCGCGCGGCATCCTTCTGGCCGGACTCGAGCTGACTATTGGCCACCGCGATCATGGCGTCCGGCACCTTGGGATGCGTCGGGTTGGCATGGATCATTTTCTGCAGCACCCAGGTGGACCCCTTGTAGTCGCGCTGCGCGTAGAGCGAGTTGCCGAGCCAGTACTGCGCCAGCGGCAGGTACGGGCTCTGCGGATACTTCTTGATAAACGACGAGAACGAATTCCCGGCGCTCTTGAAATCGCCCGTCTGGAAATGCTTGAGCGCGGCGTCGTATTCGGGCTTCTCGCCCGGCTGCGACGTGCCTTGGTGGTCTTCGACCGAAGCGTGCTGCGGCTCGAACTTCTTCAGGCGCGCATCCAGGTCGGCGTAATAGTCTTTCTGCTGCTTCTGCAGCGTCGCCACCGTGTTCTGCAGCACTTCGTTCTGGCCGCGTAGTCGCGCGACTTCCTGGCGTAGGCCTTCGAGCTGGTTCTGCAGGTCGAGTGTGGTGCGGCTGTTCTGCTCAATGCGCTGGGTAGCCGTCGCCTGGAAACTGTTGAACTGGTCGCGCAGGTTGATGACCGTTTTGCGCGCCTGCTCATCGTCGAACACGCCGGCGTGTGCCTGCGTGGGTGGCAGCATACCGCCGCTCGCCATGGCGGCGAGCCACAACAGGGTAAAAACGCGTACTTTCATAAATGGGTCGTCGTGGGTTGTGTCGGTTAGCCCTGGTCACATCGCCGTTGGACAGCGGGCCGAATGCATCGGCGCCCCTATCCAACCCGGAAAAACTCAACGCTCTGCCCCGCATTGACCGCGCGCTTGAGCCACGAGGGCATCTCGCCCTGCCCGTCCCAGTTGAGCCCTTCCGCGTTGCGATAGCAAACCACCGGCGCCGGTGGTGCGGGCGGTGGCGGCGCGAAGCACCCCGCCGCGTCGAGCTCTTCGAGGGTGAGCCCGTAGTCGTCCATCTGCGTCTGGATCCAGCGGATCGCGTCAGCCCGCTCAGTCTTTGCTGTCATCGCTGCCGTCACTGCTGTCGTTGCCTTCGTCCTGATTGTTAGGCAGCGCCGCTGCCCCCGGCTCGTTGCCCGGCTCTTCCCCTTGGTCTTCCTACGCAGTGGCCGCCGAACTTCCGGCCTGCCGAGTTTGCTAGGCAGAATAGGGGCGGACCGGCCGCGCCCGCCAACCTGTCGTTCAGTACAAGAGATCGATTAGGAAACGCTCGGGCTTCTTGCCAATCCACGCGGGAGCCCTACCGCGCCCCGACCAGGTCTGGCCCGTCTTGGGGTTGCGGTACCTCGGAGGCGGCGCGGCCTTCGTCTTGGTCGGCACAGCGCGGGCAGCGGGCTCAACACTGGGCTTGCCCGCAATGTCCTCAATGCTGAGGTCGTAATCCTGCATCAACTGCTGGATTTCCTCCACGACCTTTGGCACTTCCGTGGCTCGCAACTGCTCAAGTTGCGCATTGACAGATGCCAGTTGAGCGAGCAGTGAGGATTTGGACGGGCTTTGAGTTGCGGTAGGCGCTTTTTGCTCCTGTCGCGGCTTCCGGGTTTGCGTCTTCTGAGTCGGCGCTTCCGGGGCAGCCTCCACTCCAGGCAGTGCAATCTGCTTCGGCCCGCGCTTCCGGGTTGGGGTCTCTTGAGTCGTGACTTCCGGAGCGGCAACTTCAGCTAGGATTTTCGGCTTCCGACCGCGCTTCGGGGTCCGCCTCTCTTCCGGCGCAGCTTCCGGAGCGGCGGTTTCGGTGAGCGCTTTCGGCTTCCGACCGCGCTTCGGGGCCCGCGTCTCTTCCGGCGCAGCTTCCGCAGCGGCAGTTTTGGTGAGCGCTTTCGGCTTCCGACCGCGCTTCGGGGCCCACGTCTCTTCCGGCGCAGCTTCCGGAGCTGGGGCGTAAAGCGGTGCTACCGGGGCGGCCGTTTCGGCCAGTTCGTCCTGGGCGGCAGCTTCCGTCGGTTCGTCCGTGGCCAGGACTTCAACCGGAGCTTCGGCCACGGCTTCAGTGGTCGCTTCCGAGGCGGTGGCTTCCATCGATTCTTCCGGTGCCACGTCTTCCGTTGAAGCGTCCGGGGCTGTGTAAGGCCGCCGGCGCCGATATGACACGGTCGCCGTCGGGCCGCTATCCTGGCTTGTGGACCAGAAGTCCAAACGTCGGGTCTGAGTGTCAACGCTGCCACTACCGACGCATGCATCACTGGCTTCACCAATGACGGGATCCGCGTCGCGCATCGCCTCAGCGATGGGAAGCTCCATCTGACCAAGTCCGTCCGTCGCATTGCTCGCGACAACGGGTTCAACCACTTGCTCTGGGGCCAATTCGTTCTCCTTCATTGAAGTCACTGCACGTGCAGACGCTTCCTTATCCCATGGACGGTGAGACCTTGTCTCTTGCGTGTCGTTCGCTTCTCGCCTGCGCCAAGCCTTCCTTACGAATTCTCGCGCCCAATCAACGCCGTACGACTTCGGGACCTTTCTGCCGACTCGTCGTATTCGACGTCCTCGGGCCCGGCGTAACAGAGAGGCTGGAAGGTCTCGTCGGCTTCCCTCGCCTGGCACACACGGTTGAAGTGCGCGTCTTGCGCGCGCCCAAGATGGGGTAGCTTTGATTCCAGTGCAATATGCGACGGTTCGCAAGCCCACCGGCCGAAGCGACGAAGTCTGAACTATCTATTCGGAGCGTCCATCCTCACCCTCGCCGAGCCGGTCTCCGCGACATCCGCCCACGCTTTTGCATCGAAGTGGAACTCGACGACGGCGCAAGTGGGCATGTCGATGATTGTGCTCGATAGCCGGTGCGCGAGGTCGGTGAACTCTGGATTGTGGCCGACGAGCATCACGCGGTCTAGCCCGTTGTCGAGTGCGCAGATCACGGCAAGCAACTTGTCCGGGCTGCTGGCGTAGATGCGTTCATCGACGACGATGTCCTTGCGCTTGTAGCCAATCTTGTCGGCGATGAGTTGTGCCGTGGTCAGCGCACGCAACGCCGGGCTCGACACGAGCAGATCGGGCTCCACCCCGCGATCAGCCAGGCGCTTGCCCATCTTGGACGCGTCACGGCGGCCGCGATCGTCCAACGGACGCTGCCGATCGGGCAAGGACGGGTCATCGCGACTCGATTTGGCATGCCGCACAAGAAACAGAGTTTTCATGATCGAGCCGAAAGAGGGTGACCCCTCAATGATAGCGATGGCCAACAGATCCATGCCSTCAACCTGAGTCCGTTCAAACCAAGTAACCCGGTCTGTGGGTCAGTGCGCATCCGCCTCGAGCTCGTCGCCTGTGTCGTCGGCGCGATTCGCGAGCCTAGCCTTCGACAGGGCAACGGCCTCATGGAGCTTCTGCTCCAGCAGTTGCCGGGGCGGCAGTTCGGTCAAATATTCAGCGACATGAATGCCAGTCTGGTCCAGCTCCAACAACTCGATGTGCTCGCGTTTCTTGCCAGAGCAGAGGATGATGCCTAGCGGCGGCGCTTCCCCAGGCTCCTGCTCATGCTTGGCGAGCCAGCGCAGGTAGAGTTCCATCTGTCCTTTGTCGGCGGCCGCTAAAAGCTCATCCGACTTGCGGGACAATGCGGTGCGCTCAAACAGCATCGAGTCCAGGCGGTCTTGGAGAGTGCGAGTGCTCCAGCCCTCGTTGCGGCACATCTCAAGGTAGAACTCGCGTTTGAGTGGGTCATCTATGTAAATCAGGCTGCGGAGGTGGGTCCAACTCAATTGTCTACTCAGTGCGTAGACAATGTCCTCGCACGGAAAAGCCTCGGCGAGGCGCAGCATATGCCGCAAATTCTTGGCGCTGAAGCCACGACCATGCTCCGCCTCCAACTGCCGCGACAGAGAAACGACGATCTGCTCGCCGTATTCGGCACGCTCCCCGCCCAGTACTTCCGAGCGGATACGCTGGCCGACCCGCCAGTACAGCATCGTCAATGTCGCGTTGACCGTGACGGCAAGCCCCGCACGGGCTTCGCTAATGRGGCGCCGGATGTCCCCGGCAAGCGCGTCGGCATTCACCACGGGCCCCTGTGGCACTACCACCTCCGGGACCTGGGTTGTGACTCGTTTGCGCGTCATCGCAAATGGTCCACGCAGTTGTTGTGCAGATGGCCCGCGCGCTGTATTCCTCGCCCCGCTTTGCGGGGGCCGTTCAATATGAAGTGCCTTCGATTCATTCTCTCATCTCTACAGCCGTTGATTTTGGCCACGCTGCATCAGTCCGGCATCTCGAGCATCCTGGACCCGTCACGCTGTGGCTGAAAGATCCCGCGCTTGCCTTGCTGAGGCCAAGCTGATCATCCGTGCAAAGCCGGGGCGCTTTCAGCGGGTTACCGGCACTAAACAACCGACGTCATGGCTTCCCGCGGCAGATGCTGCGGCACCTTGGCCTCTGCAGCAGCGCCTCCTATTAGAACCTCGCACGATTCTAGCAGTGCGTGCTGCCGGCGAAGCTTCTGCCCGGGGCCCTTCTCTGGTTTTTGGCTCTGCGGCAGTGGTCAGCTATTGCTTCGTAGCGGTTACCCGGAAATGCTCCACGCTCTGCCCCGCATTGACCGCCCGCTGCAGCCAGTCCGGCATGGCACCTTGGCCGTCCCAGCCCTGCCCGTGCGCGTTGCGATAGCGCACCGCCCCAGGCACCGTCGCCGGTGGCGGCTCCGTAAAACAGCCGGCCGCCTGCAGCTGGGCCAGGGTCAGGCCGTGCTGGGCCATCTGGATGCGGATCCAGGTAATTGCTTCGGCGCGCTCGATTTCAATCGACATGGTGTTGGTGAACAGATGTAGGGAGGCGAGCGATCCGGCGTGGCGTCGCCGGGAAGGCGTGGCCCGCTCTCTTTGCTTAAATTTTAATCAATTCCGTTGACGCCGTCGGCACTCGGCCGCCGCTCGGCTTGTCCACAGGCTTGTCCCCGTGCGCGGTGGATAAATGCCATCCGACCCCTTCCGGGGGCCGTCCTCAAGCCGGCCCCGGCCTGAACTTGGTGCGCGCCACCGGCGCCCGACGCCGGGCCGGCACCAGGCGGCGCGCCGCGGTGGCTTCGGCCTGGGCGCGCTCGGCGCGCCGCAACGCCGCTTCCAGTTCGGCCCGCAGCCCGTCCTGTGCCGCCTGCCCTTGTCCGAGCGCCTGCTGGGTCTGCGCCAGTTGCTCGCCGAGCGTGTCGCGCTCGGCCTGCAGCACTGGCCACGGCGGCGTCTTGCGCCCTCGCCTGCCCGGCCGCCAGTTCTGTGCGCAGGTCCGCCGCCGCCTGCTCGCCCTTCTGGCGCAGTGTGCGTTCCTGGTCGATCTCGCGCAGCGCACGGCGTTCGGTGGCGCTGGCCCGCTCCTGGGCCACGGCGACCTGCTCGCGGGTGTGCTCCAACTCGGTCGAGAATTGGGTACGTAGCTCCTGCAGTTGCCGCTCGAGCGCTGCGAGCTGACGCGTACCTTCCTCCTGACGCGCCTGGGCAGCCGCGAGGGCCTGGCGCGCGGCCTCCAGCTCGCCCTGTAGAGGGTTGGCCGGCTAGCGGTCGTTTGCCGGCCAGTTTCAGTCCGTCGATGGGCAGCCGAGGGATGACCGAAGGTCAGTTGGTTACCGCCGTTCGAAGCGAAGTGCAGCGCTCTGCAGTTTCTGCCGATACGGGTGCCGCGCTGACCTAGCGTGAGCCCCGATCGGTCTTCTCAAGCAGTAGCAAAGCTTGCACGGTTTCCATTATTCGACTACATTCGAATAATGGAAACAGATGCCGCACTTGGCGCGCTTGCCGCGCTCGCTCACGCCGTCCGCCTGGCCGTGTTCCGCCTGCTCGTGCAGGCCGGACCAGAGGGCCTGCCCGCTGGTCGCATCGCCGAACTCATGGATATGCCGGCGTCGTCGCTGTCCTTCCATCTGAAGGAACTGCACCGGGCCGGCCTGCTCGCCAGCCGCCAGGACGGCCGATCCATCATCTACATGGCTCGCTTCGAGACCATGAATGGTTTGATTGGCTATCTCACAGAGAACTGCTGCGGCGGGAATCTGTGCTCGCCGCTCACCGGCTGTTCCGTTACCTCGGAGTCCTGATCATGAAGCGCTTCCACGTTCACGTAAGCGTGGCCGATCTGTCGGCCAGCATCCGTTATTACTCCGCGCTGTTTGCCGCCGAGCCAAGCGTCGTCAAGGACGACTACGCGAAATGGATGCTCGAAGACCCGCGCGTGAACTTCGCCATTTCCGCGCGCGGTGCGCAGCCCGGTGTGGACCACCTGGGATTCCAGACCGACGGCGCCGCCGAACTGTCGGAGCTGAAGTCGCGTGCCGAGGCTGCCGACATGGCGCGACTCGACGAAGGCGAGACGAGCTGCTGCTATGCCCGCAGCGACAAGTATTGGCTCACCGATCCGCAAGGCATCGCATGGGAACACTTCCACACGCTTGGCAGCGTGCCGGTGTACGGGGAGTCCCGGCAGGTCGAGGCCGCGTCGGCGCAATCCGCATGCTGCGCCCCGCGAGCCCCGAAGGGAAAGCCCGTCGGTATCGCGGTCACGTCCAAACCTTCTTGCTGCTAAGGGCCAACCATGAGCGAAAAGATCTACAACCTGCTGTTCATCGGTACCGGCAATTCGGCAAGGTCGATCCTCTCTGAAGGGCTGATGAACCATCTGGGCAAGGGCCGCTTTCGCGCCTATTCCGCCGGCAGTCACCCGACAGGCGTGGTCAATCCCTTCGCGCTGGCGGCACTGGCGCGCCATGGACTGGATACAGCGGGGC
>NZ_JBFTND010000258.1:0-8818 GCF_056397305.1 Cupriavidus sp. 05N40 | reverse complement strand
GCGTCCGCCACCCTCACGCGGCGGCGGCTTGCGTATCCTCGTCGGCAGCCTTGCGCACGGCGCTCGCGTAGAGCTCCGGCCCGAAATCCGCCGGCACATCCGCGCGGATGCGCAGCTCATGCAGCGCCAGGTCCGCCAGCAGCAGATCCCGGCTGATGCGCGCCACCGCGCCGGGAATATCGCGCCGCATGYTGGGCACGTCGCCGAGCGGCACGCCGGTGCTGGCGAATCCGCCCGGGTTATGCACATGGATATCGYGCAGCCATGGCGCGCTGCCCGGTGTCTTCTCGAGGTACTCCAGTCCGCTGCCGAGGTAGGGCGACGCACCCAGCTCGTCATCGCGCGCATCGGCCGGAGGCTGGTAGCGGTCGCGCCAGCGCAGGACATGTGGCGCGATGTCGGCCAGTTCGGGCCGGGCGGAAGGATCCACGAGATAGCCGGTGCCGGCGATCGCGAAGTCAAAGCGCAGCACCTCGCCTCGTACCTGCGTGACGATGCGTCCCGCGTCGACGTCGGCCCTGGTCCAGGGCGCGTTCAGGTGCAGGTGGAACTGCGGGAACCCGAGCACCCGTTCGACCGAATCGGCCGGGGGCGTGGAGCCGGCGCGGCGGTAGCGCAGGGCCTGTTCCCAGCGCGTGGCGTCGGGCAGGGCGTGGTAGTTGTCGTAGAGGCCGGGATAGGCGCGGATGCGCGAGACCGGCGTGGCGGCGATGTGGCCGCGCCGCGCGAACAGGTGGACGGCGGCGGCACCCGCTTCGAGCGCGACCGCGGCGGCGTCGAAGGCGGAAGCGGCGGCGCCGAGCACGGCCACGGTCTTGCCGCGCAGCGCGGCAAAGTCGATGGCGTCGGCGGTGTGCGCGGCGAGCCCCGCCGCCACGGCCGGCTTGAGCGCGGCGGGCACGAAGGGTGCGCCGTTGCCGGCCACGCCGCTGGCAAGGATGACCTTGCGCGCGGTTTCGATACGCGTCTGGCCGTCGCTCTCCAGGTGCAGGCGGAAGTGCGGCACGGCGCTGCCGGTCACGGGCTCGATGCGGATCACACGCGTGCCATAGCGGACCTCGACGCCAAGGAAGCCGCGGAACCAGTCGAGATAATCGCCCCAGGCCAGGCGCGGGATGCGGTCGATCGCGGCGTAGGCCTGCGCGCCGTGGCGGGCTTCGTACCAGGCCTGGAAGCCGAGCCCCGGCAGGCCGAGTTCAGGCCCGACGAGGCTCTTCGGCGTGCGCAGCTTTTGCATGCGCGCGCGCGTGCGCCACACACCTGCACGCGCGCCGTCCGGCGCGGCGTCGAGCACGGTGACGCGGCCGATGCCGGCGCGCCGCAGCGCGAAGGCATAGGCGCTGCCGCTCTGGCCGCCGCCGATGATGGCGACATTGTGGTCGATGCCGGCATGGCCGGGCACCCAGTCGTCGGGCGCGGGGCCGAGCAGGCGCAGCGTTTCGCGCGCGAGGAAATCAGGGTCGGGCGATGCGCCCGCCCGGGCGGTGGAGGTCGGGTCGGTCATGCGGCGATGGCAGCGATGTTCTGGTTGGTCGTGGCGGCACCGGCGGCGCGCGCCGGATGCACGGGGCGCTTCAGGCCCAGGTGGTCGCGCAGCGTGGTGCCCGCGTAATCCGTGCGGAACAGGCCACGGCGGCGCAGCTCCGGCAACACCAGCGCGATGAAATCGGTCAGCCCGCCAGGCAGCACCGGCGACATGATGTTGTAGCCGTCGGCGCCGTATTTGCGGAAGCGCTCTTCGAGCTGGTCGGCGATCTGTGCCGGCGTGCCGACCAGTTGCCAGTGGCCGCGCGCGCCGGCCACGCGCTGGTAGAGCTGGCGGATGGTCAGGTTCTCGCGCCGCGCAAGGTCGATCACCAGGCGCTGGCGGCTCTTGCTGGCATTGGTCTCGGGCAGCTCGGGGATGGGTCCGTCGAGCGGGTAGCCGGACAGGTCGAAGCCGCCGCTCAGGCCGGACACCAGCGCCAGGCCCACCACCGGATCGATCAGCGACTGCAGTTGCTCGAATTTCTCGCGTGCCTCGCTTTCGCTGTGGCCCACCACCGGGAACACGCCTGGCAGGATCTTCAGGTCGTCGGCCTCGCGGCCGTACTTCGCCAGGCGGCCTTTCACGTCGGCATAGAACGCGACCGCGTCTTCCACGGTCTGCTGCGCGGTGAAGACCGCCTCGCCGGTGCGCGCGGCCAGTTCCTTGCCGGCTTCGGACGAGCCGGCCTGCACCACCACCGGATGGCCCTGCGGCGTGCGCGAGACATTAAGCGGGCCCTGCACCGAGAAGTGCTTGCCCTTGTGGCCGAGCACATGGCGCCGCGCCGGATCGTAGTAGCGGCCGCTGGCCTTGTCGCGCAGGAAGGCGTCGTCTTCCCAGCTGTTCCACAGGCCGTCGACCACGTCGGCGAACTCGGCGGCGCGCTCGTAGCGGTCGGCATGCGCGAAGTGGTGCTCGCGGTTGAAATTGTGCGCCTCGTGCTCGCTGGACGAGGTGACCAGGTTCCAGCCGGCGCGCCCGCCCGAGATATGGTCGAGCGAGGCGAACTTGCGGGCGATGTGATACGGCTCGTTGAAGCTGGTGGAGGCGGTGCCGACCAGGCCGATGCGCTCGGTCACCGCGGCCAGCGCGGACAGCAGCGTGATCGGCTCGAACTGTGCCTGGTAGCTGTGCGCGGTGCGGCTGAGGAATTCCACGTCGTCGCCGCGCGTGCCGACGCCGTCGGCAAGGAAGATCAGGTCGAACTTGGCCGCCTCGGCGGCCTGCGCCAGCGCCACGTAGTGCTTGAAGTCGATGCCGGCATCGGCCTTGGCGTCGGGGTGGCGCCAGGCGGCGATGTGGTGGCCGCTGGGGTAGAGAAAAGCGCCCAGGCTGAGGAAACCGCTACGTTGAGCCATGATGGTTGGTCCTTGGGTTGAATGTCAGGCGGCCTTGCGCGTGCCTTGCCGGCCCTGCGGGCGCGCCAGCCCGAGGTGGTCGCGCAGCGTATTGCCTTCGTATGCGGTGCGGAAGATGCCGCGCCGCTGCAGGATGGGCACCACGCCGTCGACGAAATCCTGCAGCCCGCCGGGCAGGGCGTCGGGCATCAGGTTGAAGCCGTCGGCGGCGCCGTGCCGGAACCAGTGCCCGATGTCGTCGGCGATCTGCTCCGGGGTGCCGACGATCACGCGGTGCCCGCCGCCGCCAGCCAGCTCGCGGATCAGTTCGCGCACGGTGTAGCCATGGCGACGCGCCAGCGCCAGGGTGGCGTTGAAGAAGGTGTGGTTGCCGTTGCCGCCGGCGGGCAGCGCGAGATTGTCGGGCAGCCGCTGGTCCAGCTTGAGGCGGTCCGGCGCAATGCCGAGCGTGCCGGCCAGCCGCGTCAGGCTGTAGTCCCACGGGATCAGGTCGACCAGCTCGTCGCGGCGCCGGCGCGCCTGCGCCTCGGTGGCGCCGATGATGGTGGTCAGGCCGGCCAGCACCTGCACCGCGTCGGGCCCGCGCCCGAGCGCCTGCGCGCGCGACTTGAGCTCGCGCCCGTAGGCGAGCGATTCCTCGAACGACTGCGAGGCCGAGAACACGGCCTCCGCATGGCGCGCGGCCAGCTCGCGCCCGTCGGCGGAGCCGCCGGCCTGCACCACCACCGGGTGGCCCTGTGGCGAGCGCGGCAGGTTGAGCGGCCCCTGCACGCTGAAGTGCTCGCCGCGGTGGGCGATCGGCTGCACCTTGTCGGCATCGACAAAGCGCCCGCCGGCCTTGTCGCCGATGAAGGCGTCATCCTCCCAGCTATCCCACAACGCCTTGACCACCGTGGTGAACTCGTCCGCGCGCGCGTAGCGCTGCGCGTGGTCGGGCGCGGCGTCGCGCCCGAAGTTGCGCGCCGAGGGCACATCGGCCGTGGTCACCACGTTCCAGCCCGCGCGCCCGCCGCTCACATGGTCCAGCGTGGCGAAGCGCCGCGCGATGTTGTAGGGCTCGTTGTAGCTTGTGGAGGCCGTGCCGATCAGGCCGATATGCGTGGTCGCGGCCGCGATGCTGGCCAGCAGCACGGTCGGCTCCAGCGCCGTGACCGGGCGGAAGTGGATCTGGTCGACGATGGCGGCGTTGTCGGCCAGGAATACGGCATCGAGCTTGCCTGCCTCGGCGATCTGCGCCACGCGCACATAGTGGCGCACGTCGGCGAAGGCGTACGGGTCGCTGTCGGCGAGCCGCCAGGCGGAGGGCACGAAGCCCGAGTGCAGGATGTTGATATTGAGGTGAAGCTGGCGCGGACGCGAAGCCGAGGTTGCGCTCATTGATAGGTTCCCGGTTGCGGATGGCCTTCGCCCAGCATCCAGCGGCCCACATTGCGGGTCTTGTACTCGGCCGGGTTGTGCAGCGTGTGGATGCGCGCGTTGCGCCAGAAGCGGTCCAGCCCGAACTTGCGTACCGCCGAGCGCGCGCCGGTCAGCTCGAAGATCTCGCTCGATACCTGCAGCGCCACCTCGCCGGCCAGCGCATTGGCCGCGGCGATGGCCACGGCGGCTTCGCCGCGTTCCCCGGCCGTGAGCGCCTCGCCGCGCGCCGCCACCTGGTCGAGCGCGGCCAGCGCGCGGTCGGCCAGCGCGGTGGCGGCCTGGGTCCTGACCCAGAGCTCGCCGTACTGGCGCTTGACCCACGGGTCGTCGACATGGCGCTCGACGCCGGAGTGGACCCACGGGCGCGACTGGCCCAGCGTGTATTCGCGCCCGGCGCGCAGCGCACCCTGCGCGGTGCCGATGAACACGTTGAGCAGCACGCTTTGCTGCTGCAGCGGCGTGACCGTGCGCCACGGCTCTGCCGGCGCGCTGGTGGGGTCGAGCGGCACCGGCGGCCCCAGCACCTCGCTTTCGTGCACGCGCACGCCGCGRTAGGTGACGCGGCCGCTGCCGGTCTGGCGCTGGCCGATGCCGTCCCAGTCGTCCTCGATCACGATGCCCGCGCGGTCGGCGGGAATGGCGGCGAAACGGCGTTCATTGGTGTGGGCATCCTCCCATGCAATGGCGAGGAAGTCCGCCACGTGCGAGCCCGAGGTGAAGGGCCGGTAGCCGTCGAGCACGAAATACTCGCCGTCGCGGCGGCCGGACAGGCTCCTGGAAAAGCTGTTCGCGGTATTGCCCCAGAACCAGTTGCCTTCGGCCGAGCGGCGCCACAGGCTGGCGGCCTGCTCCGGCGCGCGGCGCAGGCGCGGACTCAGCAGGCTGCTGTAGTGATAGCCGAACAGATGGCCGAGCGAGCCGTCCACCTGCGCGAACAGGCGCACGATGCGCAGCACTGTGGACCAGCGCTCGCCTTGTCCGCCGTATTCGCGCGGCAGCAGCAGCGCCAGCAAGCCGTGCTCCTTGAGCAGGCGGATCTGTTCGGCCGGCTTGCCGCCGGCCTGGTCGCGCGCGATGGCGTCCTCGGCGAAGCGGTCGCGCAATGCGGCGGCGCGTGCGATGAACGGGTTGCTGCGGTCAGGTTCGAACAGCGCGGGCGCGGCATCGGCCGGCGCATGGAGGTAGGCGACGTTGGCGGACATGGGGACTCGGTTGAAGCCGGCTGGCGCAGCCGGCGGAAGTCAACGGGATAAGCGCAATCAGCGATAGATGGCGGGCGAGGGAAATTCGCCGGTCAGCAGCCAGGTGCCCACCGTGCGTTTCTTGTACTCGGCCGGGTTGTGCAGCGTATGCGTGCGCACGTTGCGCCAGAAGCGGTCGAAGCCGTTCGCATTGGTGGCCGAGCGCGCGCCCATCACCTCGAAGATATCGCTGGACACGGCCAGCCCGGTCTCGCCGGCGTAGAGGTTGGCGGTCGCGATGTCGATGGCGGCGCGGCCGCGTTGCTCCGGCGTCAGCGCCGTGCCATGGACATAGATCCCGTCCAGCGTGCGCGCCGCCTGGTCGGCCAGTTCGGTGGCCGCCAGCGTGCGGATGGCCAGCTCGCCATACTTGCGCTGGACCCAGGGATCGTCCACGTGACGCTCCACGCCGGAGTGGATCCACGGGCGCGATTGCGTCGCCGTGTAGGCGCTGCCTTCGTCGAGCGCGCCCTGGGCAGCGCCCACGAAGACATTGAGCAGCACGCTTTGCTGCAGCAGCGTGACCAGCGAGGCGAACGGCGTGAGCGCGTCGTCGGCACGGCCCAGCAGTTCGTCGTCGCGCACCAGCACGTTGTCGAAGGTCACCGTGCCGCTGCCGGTCTGGCGCTGGCCGATGCCGTCCCAGTCGTCCTCGATCCGGATGCCGGCGCGCTCCGCCGGGATCACGGCGGTCAGGCGCTGGCCGAGTTCGTTCTCCCACGCCAGCTGGATCACGTCCGCCACATGGGTGCCGCTCGAGAACGGCCGGAAGCCCGTGACCAGCCAGCCGTCGCCGCCGGGCGCGCGCTGCGCGGCCGACGTCTTCGACAAGGCGTTGCCCGAGTTGCTCCACAGCCATTGCCCGGAAGCCGAGGCATGCAGCAGACGCGCCTGCTGCGCCGGCGTGCCGCGTGCGCGCACGGTGTGCACGGGAAGATGGTGATAGCCGAACAGGTGAGCCAGCGAGCCGTCCGTGCGCGCGAACTCGCGCACCACGCGCAGCAGCGACAGCCATGACGCGCCGCCACCGCCGAACGCGGCGGGAATGCCAGCCGACAGCAGGCCGCTTTCCTTGAGCAGGCGGATCTGTCCGGTGGGACGCCCGCCGGCCTTGTCGCGGGCAACGGCATCGGTATGGAAGGCTTCGCGCAGCTTCACTGCGCGGGCCACGAAGGGATCGTTCAGATCCGGGCCGAAGGAGGTCATGCGATATGCGCGGATTGCGTGTTGGGGCGGCGAAGGCTCGCCGCGCGGGCTGGAGTTTCTTGCACCCGAGACACGATAGAACAAGCCGCCTGCGTCACCAACGAAGCAATGCGCGCTTGCTTATCCGTTTGGCGCGTCGTTCGCGTGGCCATAGCGCACTGGCCGGATCGATCCGTTGCGCAAGATCAAGCGGGCCAGCTTTGTTCCCTTTGTCACCATCGCCGGACGATTCCGCCGATTCAAACAAATCCGTCCGAGCCTTTTGTCGCGCCGGCGATGGAACCATCGCGGCAGAACAACGACCGCATTTTTCAGGAGAAGAATCGATGCGCGAATTTCGACATGCCATGCTGAGCGTGCTGGCAGTGGCGGTACTGGCCGCCTGCGGCGGCTCCGACGACGACACCTCCGCCGGCACGCCCGGCGCGGGCTCCGGTCCCGCGGCCCCGTCCACGCCGGCCGTCCCCAAGACCGTGGCGGTGGCCGGCGTGCTGGTGCAGCCGCAGGGCACGGCCGCGCGCGGCGCCATGATCGTGCGCCTGGCCGGCACGGTGTTGCGCACGCCCGCCAGCGCTGCCTGTCCGGAAGTGCCTGACGGGTATGACCCGCTCGCCGCGCTCGACGTGCACTTCGCCAGCGCCGACGGCACGGTGGTCGGCACGCTGACCACCGATGCCTGCGGCGGCTTCGCCGGCAACGTGCCCGAGACCGCCGTGCAGGCGCATGCCCAGCCCGCCGGCCTGGGCCCGGTCAGCCGCCCGCTCTCGTCGTTCATCGCCAGCGCGGGCGCAGGCAAGCCACCGGTGTCGGCGCTGCCGGCCAACGCGGCCTATGTGCTCAGCGTGGTGCAGGACCTGGGCGGCGGCAAGGTGGCGCTGACCRTGACCGACGACCAGACCGGCAAGGCTGTACTGGGGCTGGCCGCGCCGGACTTCGCGTTCGCCGTGGCCGGCACCGCGCTGCCGCTGGGCTCGCTGTCGTACGGCGCCAGCGCGGCGCAGAACGCCAGCGTGGCGATCGTGATGGATGCCAGCGGCTCGATGGGCACCCTGATCGGCAACACCGGCAAGAGCGCGCTGCAGATCGCCGGCGCGGCCGGGCACGTGCTGCTCGACGGCCTGCGCAGCGCGGCCGACGAAGCCGGCGTGGTGATCTTCGACCAGAAGGTCGAGACGATCGACGACGCCAACCTGGACCGCTACTACACGTGGACCCGCGGCGGCGCGGCGGTGGCCGGCTACCGCTTCAGCGCCAGCGGCCTGACGCAGGACATCGCCGCGCTGCGCCCGGTAGTGGACCTGTACAACCGCGCGTCGCAGATCTATGACGGCAGCGGGGCCGACCCGGTCCATCCCGCCACCGGCGACTGGCGGGTCCGCAACAGCTACCGTTATGGCGGCACCACGGCGTTCTACGGCGCCACGCAGGCCGGCCTCGATCTGCTCGATGCCGGCGTCAACGCACGCCGCATCGTGGTGGCGATGACCGATGGCCAGAACAACGTCGCGCCCTACGCGCCGGACGGCGTCATCCGCGCGGCGCAGGGCAAGGGCGTGCCGCTCTACACGGTAGCGTTCGGCAGGCGCGGCGACGTCAACGAGCCCGAGATGCAGAAGATGGCCGCGGATACCGGTGGCGAGTACAAGCGCGTCGAGGGCACCGACCTGGCCGGACTGTTCCAGAGCATCCAGACCGGCATCCGCTTCCAGTACCTGGCCAGCCTGGCCACGCCGCCGGTGAGCGGCGATGTCCTGACCATCACCGTCAGGCAGGGCAGCGCGGAAGTCAGGCGCGACCTGCAGATCCGCTGACGATGTAGCGGGGAGGCGCGCGCAGGGGCAATCCCGCCGCGCGCCTCAGCCGGACATGGCGGCGTCCCGCGCCATCCCGGGTCGCGCGGGCATTGCCGCCATCACTGGCCGGCCGCCCGCACCGGCTTCGTTGCCGCGGGCGTTCCACTCGACCAGGCAAAGCCCGTGGCCGAAGGGATCGGACAGCAGGGCCTGGCGGCCCCATGCGAAATCCTGCGGCCAGTCTTCCAGTTCGGCGCCGGCTTCCAGCGCGCG
>NZ_JBFTND010000257.1:0-9025 GCF_056397305.1 Cupriavidus sp. 05N40 | reverse complement strand
GTCCGCGAAGGCCGGCCCTATGCCGATGCGCGCCGCAACCGGCTCTATATCCACCGGCTTGCCAGCGAGGACGACCGCATCGCGCTGGCACACGAATACCTGCACCTCGCGTTCGCGCGCCATCCGCGCGGGCAGGACGAGCAATTCGTCGAAGGCCTCGCGCGCAAGCTGGTGCGCACGGAAAATCCGTCATGAACCGCACCTTTTTCTCCCCGCACCGCTGGTCACCTGCCGCGCTGGCGCTCGCCTGGGCCGTGGCACCGTTGGCGGGCACGGCCGGGCCGGTCGCCGAGCTCGAAGGCCCGGCCGGCGGCTGGCGCCACAGCGGCCTGTCCAGCGAGCTGGAACGCTACACCGCGGCCTATCCCAAGCCGCCGGTGGACCGCGGCGCGCAGAAATACCGCACGCTGATCGAAGGCCGCCTGCACCGGGCCGGCAAGGAAGGCCGCAAGCCGCCCACGCTGGTGGTCAACGGCAACGCAATGCCGCTCTATGCCGACGAGCAGGGTCGCTTTGCCCGGCCATGGGCGTTCGGGCGCGGCTCCAACAGCGTCGAGATCATTTCCGCCGACGGCGCCTCGCGCCAGCGCCTGCAGTTCTACGAGGCCGACGCCACCAAGGTCCAGGCCAGGCTGCGCGCCGTGCTGACCTGGGACGATCCCAAGGCCGAGGTCGACCTGCATGTGATCTCGCCGGACGGCGGTCATGCCTTCTGGGCCAGCCCGCTGCTGCCCGCGGGCGGGGGCCTCGACGTGGACAGCGTGGACGGAGCCGGCCCCGAGATCTTCTCCAGCGCCGCGCCGCGCCCGGGCGTGTGGCTTTTCTACGTGAACTATTGGGGCAATTTCGACGCCGCCGGCTACAACTTCCAGGCTGGCGCAAACGCGCGCGACCTGATCACCGCCAGGCTCACGCTGATCTACAACGAGAACACGCTCAACGAGAAGCGCGAGACCCTGGTGGTGCCGCTGCGCAAGCTGGGCGAACTGACGCTGATGAAATCGGTGCGCTTCTGACCGGCGTCCTCCAAGGGCGAAAGCCAGGAAGCAGATAATGCCCGCCAGGGGCAGGGAATGTGGATATGCATCGCAAGCCGAATTTCGCTTTAGCCAGACTGATCCTGCCGGCCTTGCTGCTGGCGGGCGCCGCGCATGCCGACGWTGCCATCGAGTTCACCACGCCACGCAACGGATGGCGCAATTCGGCGGGTGACACTGCCAATTACACGCAGGAGGTCCACTATCCCGCCGTGTCGGTGTCCACGCCGGCGGGCCAGGCCGCCAGCGCCATGATCGCGGGGCGTATCCGTTCGGCGCCGAAAGCGCAGCCTGGCGGCGGTGCCGAGGGCGCCGCGCCCGCTGCGCGCGGACGTGGCCGGCGCGGCGACGGCTCGGTCGCCACGCTGGTGATCAACGGTGTCGCCATGCCGCAGCGGGTGGAGGAGGACGGCCGCTTCTCGCGGCCATATGCGTTTTCCGCAGGCAGCAACAGCGTGGAGATGCGCAGCGCGCAGGGCGCCAGCAAGCGCGTGCAGTTCTACGACGGCTACCAGGGCCGGACCCGGCCGCGCTTGCGCGTGGTGCTGTCCTGGGATAGCGATGCCACCGACCTGGACCTCCATGTGGTTGCGCCGGACGGCCAGCACACCTTCTACGCAAATCGCGTCGCCGGCAACGGCGGGGCGCTCGACGTCGACGTGACCACCGGCTATGGTCCCGAGATCTATTCGATCGCCGCGCCGCCGCCCGGCACCTATCTCGTCTACGTGAACTACTACGGCAGCGGTGCGGGGCCCGAAGCCATCACCGTGGCCCAGGTGGCGGTGATCACCGACGAGAACACGCCCAGCGAAAAGCAGCAGGTATTCCGCGTGCCGATGCGCAAGCCCGGCGAGCTGACCCTGATCAAGTCATTTGTCATGAAGTGACCCGAGGAGCCATGTGACCGATCTGACCGACGCGACCAGGCCGCAGAAGAAAATCCTGTTCCTCAGCGTTTCCGCCGGCGCCGGGCACATGCGTGCCGCCGAGGCCCTGAGGCTGACGGCGCAGGCCGAATTCCCCGAGGTGCGGACCCTGCATCTCGATGTGATGGCGTACGTGCCCGCCACCTTCCGCAAGCTCTACACGGACCTCTACATCAAGCTGGTCAACAGCTATCCGGCCTTGTGGGGCATGCTGTACCAGCATACCTCGGAGGCCGATCCCGCCGCGCCCATGCAGAAACTGCGGCGGGCCGCGGAGCGCCTCAGCACGCGCGCGCTGCGCCGGGCGATCGACGAATTCGCGCCGGACGCCATCGTCTGCACGCACTTCCTGCCGGCCGAGATCCTGATGCATGAAGTGCGCCGCCAGCGACTGGCCGTGCCGGTGTGGGTGCAGGTGACCGATTTCGACCTGCATGGCATGTGGGTGATTCCCCATATGACGGGCTACTTCGCCGCCAGCGAGGAAATCGCCTTTCGCATGCGGGCCAGCCGCATCGAGGCGGGGCGCATCCATACCACCGGTATCCCGGTGGTGCCGGCCTTCACCCAGCCGCAGGACCGGCACGCTTGCGCCGCGCATTTTGGCCTGGACCCGGCGCGGCGCACCATCATGCTGATGGGGGGCGGCGCCGGCCTCGGCGGCCTGGACGAAGCCGCCGACGCGCTGATGCGGCTGGGCGACGATTTCCAGTTGATCGTGCTGGCCGGGCGCAACGAGGCCGCATTGAATCGCCTCAGGACGCTGGCGGGCGCGCATCCCGGCCGGCTGTTTCCATTCGGATTCACCAATGAGGTGGAACGGCTGATGGCCTGCTCTGACCTCGTCATCACCAAGCCCGGCGGGCTGACCACCTCCGAATGCCTGGCCATGGGCGTGCCGATGGTCGTCAATGCGCCGATCCCGGGACAGGAGGAGCGCAACGCGGACTATCTGCTGGAGCAGGGCGCTGCGCTCAAGGCCGTGGACCTGGTCTCGCTCGAATACCGTGTGCGCCTGCTGCTGGCCGAACCGGCCCGGCTGGACGCGATGCGGGAGCGGGCTCGCTCGCTGGGCCAGCCTGCGGCGGCCCGGCGCGTGCTGCAGACCGTGCTGGCGCAATTGCCTGGCCGGCAAGACCGCGCGCCGCTGCCGGCGGAGGCAGGCTGATGCGCTCCCTGAACCTGTCTGGCCCGCAGCGGCATGCGCAGGCATTTCCGTCGCGGCACCCGCTGGTGCTGCTGCTGATCATCGGCTGGACCTTGCTGCTGGCGTACTTCTTTGCCAATGTCGAGATCCAGATCGAAGGCGCTGCCGGCTGGGCCGCCAACCTGCCCACCTGGCGCATCGAGCATCACTGGCTGCTGGATATCTTCTGGGGCGGTCGCCCGATGACCGGCTATCACGCCTGGGTATTTCCCTGCGTGGCCCTGTTCTTCCATTTCCCGCTGCTGTTTGCCGGTCGCTGGAACTGGCGGGCGGAAGCCCGTGTGATCGCCTGCATCATGGTGTTCTGGATCACCGAGGATTTTCTCTGGTTCGTGCTCAATCCGGCGTATGGCGTGGCGCGCTTCGCGCCAGAATTCGTGCCCTGGCATATCCACTGGCTGGCCGGCGCGCCGACGGATTACTGGGTGTCGCTACTGGCGGCGGCCTTGCTTTTCTGGGTCTCGGGCCGGCGCGCCTGAGAGAAAATGTGTTCTTAACGACATATTACATGCGTAAATAGCCGAATAAGTGCCGTATTGATAACTATCTGGCGCCGCCGCGGATCGCCTTGGCCGCATAGGAGTAGAATCACGCTCTTGTGTACTTTGTAGCATTCTTATAACAATGAGCCCCCGTCCTTCGCGCATGGCGTGCGTTGACGCACTCAAGGCGATCAGCTCGCAACTGATCGTGCTGCACCATCTTGCCTTCTACGGCCCGATGTCCGACGTGGCCCACGTGCTGGCGCCCGATCTGCTCGACTGGTTCTCCCAATACGCGCGCATTGCCGTACAGGCCTTCCTTGTCATCAGCGGATTCCTCGCGGCGCGCAGCCTGGCGCCCGGCGGTCATCTGATGGTGCCGCATCCCTTGCTTGCGATCTGGCGGCGCTACCAGAAACTGGTGGTGCCTTATACCGCGGCCATCCTCATCGCCATTGCCGGTGCAGCCATCGCGCGCACCTGGATGCATCACGATTCGATTCCCGGCGCGCCGGGCCTGCACCAGTTCCTGGCGCATGTGCTGCTGCTGCATAACGTGCTGGATTTCGATGCGCTATCGGCCGGCGTCTGGTACGTCGCCATCGACCTGCAGCTGTTTGCCTTGCTGATCGCGGCGCTGTGGCTGGCGCGCCGGTGCGCAAGGTGGTTCGACGTGGAGGGCGCCGTGTTCGGCATGCCACTGGTGGCGGGGCTGGCGCTGGCGTCGCTGTTCTGGTTCAACCGTGATGCCGCGTGGGATGTGTGGGCGATCTATTTCTTCGGCGCCTATGGCATGGGTACGCTGGCGTTCTGGGCGTCCGAGCCGGAGCGTTCGCCGGTGGCGCTGATGGTGCTGGGCGCGGCGGTGCTGGCCGCGCTGATCGTGGACTTCCGCCTGCGTATCGCAGTGGCCCTTGCGGTGGCCTTGCTGCTGGGCATGGCGCGTCGTGGCGGCTGGCTGGAGCACTGGCCGCGCGCCAATGTGCTGGCGTTCTTCGGCCGCATTTCCTACTCGGTTTTCCTGGTGCACTTCCCGGTGTGCCTGGTAGTCAACGCCGTGGTATCCCATCTTGCGCCGCACCAGCCCGTGCTCAATGCACTTGGCATGGTTGCCGCGTGGGTGCTGAGCAACGCGGCCGGCGCGCTGTTCTACCGTTATGTGGAGAGCGGGACGCCGCTGCGGGCCCTGCGCCAGGCGGTGTGGCCGGCCCGCGCCGAAGCGCCGCGGCGCCAGCCTGCCGGGCGGCAGCAGTCGACCTGAGCGGCCCGCCGGTTTTCCGGCGCATCGCAAGCAGACGCATGCCAACTGCGGCGCCAGGCCTGAACAGCCTGGCGCCGCTTTCACTTGGTGCCTGTGCACCGCGATCCGGCAGCGTGCGGGCATGCCACCGCACGGCTGCGGTGCGCCTGGTCAAGGTGCGGCATTGTTGGCCGCGCAACACAGGGTAAAAACGAGCATTGGGATATGGCATGAAGGTTGCCTACTATGAAACTGTAAACCTGACCGTTTGGTCAGGATTCCTGTTCCGAGGCTGCCATGTCCGATCATATCGTCCTGACCTCGCACGCACGCCGCGACAAGCCGGCGGAGCCCATTCACTGGGGGGCCGCCAGCGCCGCGGAGCGCGGTCCCGTGATCGCCAGCCTGACCAATCCCGACCAGCGCAACGTGATCGGCACCCACTCGGGCGCCTATGCGGTGTATCGCGCACTGGCGGTCGCCTCGGGCCGGCTGCAGCGCGATCACCGGGCTGACCTGACCGATACCGCGCCGGCCGAACCCATCGGCCCGCATCCACAGTGGGCCGACCCGGACAAGATCGTTTCCATGGATCCCTGGGGCCACCTGGTCTCCACCGCCTTTGCAGACCGGATCGCGGCGGGCATCGATATCCGGCCCTCGATTGCCGTTACCCGCGCCCATATCAATATGCCCGAACTGGCGGGCGCCATCGCGGCAGGGCGCCTGGTGCCGGACGGCCGGATCCTCCACGCCAACGGCGACGTGCGCGTGACCAAGGCCGCGATCGACCCGGTCTGGTACCTGCCGGGCCTGGCGCGGCGCTTCGATATCAAGGAAAGCGCGCTGCGCCGTGCCTTGTTCGAGCAGACCAGCGGCATGTTCCCCGAACTGGTGACGCGGGCGGACCTCAAGGTGTTCCTGCCGCCCATCGGCGGCATGACGTTGTACTTCTTCGGCGATGTCAGCCAGCTCGGCAAGCCCGAGACCAAGGTGGCCTGCCGTGTGCACGACGAATGCAACGGCTCCGACGTGTTCGGCTCCGATATCTGCACTTGCCGGCCCTATCTGGCGCATGGCATCGAGGTGTGCATCGAGATGGCGCAACAGGGCGGAGTGGGCCTGGTGGTCTACAACCGCAAGGAAGGCCGCGCGCTGGGCGAAGTCACCAAGTTCCTGGTCTACAACGCTCGCAAGCGCCAGGTCGGCGGCGACCGCGCCGAGACCTATTTCGCGCGCACGGAATGCGTGGCCGGCGTGCAGGACATGCGTTTCCAGGAACTCATGCCCGACGTTTTCCACTGGCTCGGCATCAAGCGCATCGACCGCTGGGCCTCGATGAGCAATATGAAGCACGGGGCGCTGACCGCCCAGGGTATCGAGGTGGTCGAGCAGGTGGCGATCCCCGATGCGCTGATTCCGGCCGACGCCCGCGTGGAAATCGACGCCAAGGTAGCGGCTGGCTACTTCACGAGCTATACCCCGCCGGATGCGGAAGAACTTGCACTGGCAAAGGGTAGAGGACTGAACGAATGAACCAGACACCTGAAGCGGGCGTGCCGGGCGGCCCGTCCGATGCCTTCACCCAACCCGCCAGCGACGGCGGCGGCTGGGCCAGCCCGGTGCCCGCCGGGCATCCGGCCGCGGCGCTGCTGACCGGGCAGGCGGTGCGCGCGCACTGCGCCACCGTCACCGAGCACGTGGCGGCGGGCGCCTCCGAACTGTTTACCTGGCACCCGGACCGCATCGCCGCGGTGGCGGACTACGTGGCGGCCACTATCCGCCAGCGCTATCCGGACCTGAACGTGCCTTATCACAGCCGCTGGCGCCATTTCGAGAGCGGCGCGGGCGAGAAACTGGACCGCTGGCAGATCCTGTGCGAGCGCGGCGGGCTGTCCGGCGAGGCCGATCGCGAGGAGCGCGCCCGCATCGGCATCGACCTGGTGATCCCGAGCGTGCTGCTGGATGCGGGCGCGGGCCCGGACTGGCGCTATCGCGACCCGGCCAGCGATCTCTCGCTGACCCGCTCGGAAGGCCTGGGCGTGGCGAGCTTCGACCTGTTCGCGCGCGGCGGATTCTCCGCCCAACCCGGCCAGCCGTTGCGCGCCGATGCCGAACGCCTGATGCGTATCGACGCCTCTTCCATCGCCACCGCGTTCCAGGTGGCGCAGCACAATCCGCTGGTCGGCCTGGAAGGCCGGGCCGGGCTGCTGCGCCGGCTCGGCGAGGTGGCGCAGGCCACGCCGGCCGTGTTCGGCACGCCGGCGCGACTTGGCAACCTGTACGACTACCTCAAGGCGAGTGCCGTCGACGGTCACATCGAGGCCGGCTTCGTGCTGAGCACGCTGCTGGTGGCGCTGGGTCCGGTATGGCCGGGGCGCGTCATGCTGGAGGGCGTCTCGCTGGGCGACTGCTGGCATCACCCGGCCTGCGCCGACGGCCTGGTGCCGTTCCACAAGCTCACGCAGTGGCTGACGTACTCGTTGCTCGAACCGCTGGAGGACGCCGGGCTGACCGTCACCGGGCTGGAAGCGCTCACCGGCCTGCCCGAATACCGCAACGGCGGCCTGCTGTTCGATTTCGAGCTGATGGTGCCGCGCGACCCGGCCTTCGCCTCGGTGACGCACACGGTGGACGAGCCGGTCATCGTGGAATGGCGCGCGCTCACGGTCACCGGCCTGGACCTGGTGGCCGCCTCGGTGCGCGAGGCGCTCGGGCTGTCAGCCGCCGATTTTCCGCTGGCGCGCGTGCTCGAAGGCGGCACCTGGGCGGCGGGGCGCCGCATTGCCGCCAAGCGCAGGCCCGGCGGCCCGCCGCCTTTCGCCATCGACAGCGACGGCACGGTGTTCTAGCCTGCGCGCCGCGCGCCCTCCAGGGGGCGCGCGGCGGTACCCCTTTGCGATTCGCCTCCCGAGGAGCGCAACATGACCGATCTTTCCGCTGTACCGCCTGTCACGCCATCGGTGATGGTGGTGGACCATCCGCTTGTGCAGCACAAGGTCACGCTGGTCCGCAGCGAAGACACCACCACGGACAATTTCCGCCGGCTGGTCCGCGAGATCAGCCAGTTGCTGACCTACGAAGCCACGCGCGACCTGGCGATGGAGACCATCGCCATCAAGACCCCGATCGCGCCGATGGAGTCGCCGGTGCTGTCGGGCAAGAAGCTGTGCCTGGTGTCCATCCTGCGGGCCGGCAACGGTTTCCTTGACGGCATGCTGGACCTGCTGCCGGCCGCGCGCGTGGGCCATATCGGCCTGTACCGCGATCCGGAGACGCTGGAGCCGATCGAGTACTACTTCAAGATGCCGGAGGATATCCGCGAGCGGCTGGTGATCGTGGTCGACCCGATGCTGGCCACCGGCAACTCCGCCATCGCCGCGCTCAACCGTCTCAAGGAGGCGGGCGTGAGCACGCTCAAGTACGTGTGCCTGATCGCCTCGCGCCCGGGTTTGCGCGCGTTGCAGGCGGCGCATCCCGACGTGGCCATCGTCACGGCGGCGATCGACGAGGAGCTCAACGAGCACGGCTACATCGTTCCCGGCCTGGGCGACGCCGGCGACAGGCTCTACGGCACGCGCTGATGGGCGCGCCGGCCACGGCGCCGCCGCCATGCTTCCCGCCACAGCAGGAAGCGGCGGGCGGGCGCATTCGCCAGGAGAACGAGGCGCTGATCCTGCGCGCCGCCGAATACGTGTTTGCGCGTGCCGGCTTTGCCGGCGCCACCATGGCCGAGATTGCCACGCAGGCCGGCGTGCCGAAGTCCAACCTCCACTACTACTTCCGCACCAAGCAGGCCCTGTACCGCGCGGTGCTGGCGCATACGCTGGCGCTGTGGCTTTCGGAAACCGACATCATCGCCGCCGGGCAGCGCCCGCAGGTGGCGCTGGAGCAGTACATCCGCGCCAAGATGCGGCTGTCCGCCAGCCACCCCGATGCCTCGCGCGTGTTTGCCAATGAGCTGCTGCATGGCGCGCCGGAGATCCGTGACGTGCTCAGCGGCGCGCTGCGCGCGCTGGTGACGCGCAAGGCGAGCGTGATCAAGGAATGGATCGCGCGCGGCGAAATGGCCAGCGTGGACCCTTGGCACCTGTTCTTCACGATCTGGGCCGCGACCCAGACCTATGCCG
>NZ_JBFTND010000256.1:0-9056 GCF_056397305.1 Cupriavidus sp. 05N40 | reverse complement strand
CCCACTCGACAGCCTGCGTTGTATCGCTCCACGGTCTGAACAAACGCATCGACCGGTACGCCGAGCTTCTTGGCCAACTCATCAAGCGTGTCCGCCTTGTGCCCGGGGAACACCGGTGGCATAAAGCGTCCCACGGCCTTGCTGTCGATAATCGAATAGCCGATCTGATCTGGCTGCTGAGCGACGAGCCGACCCCAGATAGCGTATCTTTTTGGCCAGAAGTCCTCTCCTTCATCGTAGAACCGCTGCGCGTTCTGGTTCACGACGACACCCAGTGACACACAATCAATGCGTGTGCAGATTCCACCGTCATATAGAGGTGCCCTGGCATCAATGGCCACGCAATGTGACTGCGAGGGGTCACCGATAGAGTCCGCACCGGCTTCGATCATGTGCTTCAGTAGGACGCCCTGGTTGAAGCGCGTCCCGCGGATGAGAAAATTGTCCGCCGGCCACTCACCTCTTTCGTTCTGTCCCCAGGCGTCGCGTAACCATTCGCGATTAGATTCGAATCCGCCTGCCGCAAGGACACAAGCCCTTGCCGTGAAGCGTTCGCTCTCGCCTACAGCGGCAACGAAGCGCGTGCCATCCAGCTCGATCCCATGTATTGGCGTGTTGTAGCGGATCTCTACGCCCAGAGCTTCCGCGCTGCGATAGTAGGCATTGACGAGGGCCTTTCCGCCCCCCATGAAGAAGGCATTCGTGCGTGCAACGKGAAGAGCCCCCGATAGCGGCGGCTGGAAGCGGACGCCGTGCTTTTGCATCCATGGCCGGCAGGTCGATGAAGCTCGAATCACCAGACGAGCGAGCTTTTCATCGGTCTTGCCACCTGTCACCTTGAGCAAATCCTGCCAATACTCGTCTTCCGGGTAGGCGTCTACCAGGACATCCTGCGGCGCATCGTGCATGCACCGCAGATTTCGGGTGTGCTGCGAGTTGCCGCCGCGCCATTCCCGCGGTGATGCTTCGAGCAACAGGACGGATGCGCCTGCTTCCCGCGCCATCAGCGCCGCGCACAACGCGGCATTGCCTCCGCCTATGATCAGTACGTCAACCATCTGTGTCTCCTTAAGGCTCCGACTATATGAGTTAGGTCGGATCCCCGCCATCCTCTCTTCGCAAACAGTTCTTCATGGAACATGAAGACTCTGCCCGGACGTGGCCTGATTGATGGCACTGCAGGAAGACGCTGCATCCCTTGTCCCGGATTGCCGGCTATCGGCGAGTGTCGCACCCGGCCATCGCCCTTCCGAAACAGTGCTTCGGATGACGTCCGCCAGGACTATTCGCGTTGCCAGCGCCGCGGGCGATAGCTCATCTTCACTGAGACTGATGAGAATGTTCTCTCGTTGAGCGCCTTCATCGCCGAGTTGCACACTGCTCAACTCCGCATGGGAGCCCGGTGCCAGCAAGGAACCAGGCTGGATTGTTACCCCCATTCCGGCTTTAACCGCGCGCATTAGCAAACTGAGTCCGTCAACTTCCGCCACCACATTTGGCTCTACTCGAGCGTGTTCGAAACATCGGGTAAGCAGCGATCRCAAGCCGTGAGAACCACTTGGAAGAATCAGCGGAAGGGCGGCGGCTCGATTGATGGTGGCGTTCTCGCCCAAGGGAATACCGAGCAAGTCTGGCAATCCAATCAAGAACAGTCTCTCGTTGAGAAGCCGCACTCTGCACCAGCGCTGTGACGGTTCCTCGCGAAAGAGCACCGCCAAGTCGATCTGCCTGGCGCTGAGCATATTCGACAAATAGCCGGAAAGACTTTCGACAATTCTGACCTTCACGTCGGGATAGCGGCTGCGCATCGCCTGCATGAAGCGTACGCCGACAATTCCGGCAGTACTATGAGCAAGTCCTACGCTCACGTATCCGGTAAGCCGAGCGTGCCGGGCAGCAGTTGCGGCGGCATCAGCGTGTCGCAGTGCAAGTTGGGCCTGGCGCCAGAAAGCGAGGCCGGCATCGGTCGGAACAACACCTGTCGACGTTCTCTGCAACAAGCGTGTGCAAAGTTCACCCTCCAGACGGCTGATTTGCTGGCTCAACGCCGATGTCACGAGGCCAAGGTCGAGCGCCGCCTTCCCCATGCTTCGATGCTCGATCACACTGACGAAATAGCGCAGTTGTCTAAGTTCCATCTGTGCTCGCTTAAACGAGTGCTTCTGAAGCGATGAGAGCTGCTTGCAGGCGACCGGGAGACGGGGGAAAGACCCGCCACGAACCGTCTTCATGTCGGAAGAACCAAATCGAATGCAGTTCTGACGCACGCTCAAACTGAACTTCAACGCACCCTGTTCCCTGGATCGGATGGCGTCCCCGAATAACGCGCGTCGCGACGCGGTTGCCATTGCCAATCCATTTCTCGAACAGGGATCTCAACGAGGTCGGCGCATCTCTCATGGTCTCGCTCCAATGGCCAGGAATGCGCACACCGTTGACTGCGCATCGCCGTGGCTGTGTTCCTAGATTTCTACCATTTCGAAGTCGCTTTTGCCGACTGCGCATTCAGGGCAACGCCAATCATCAGGAATGTCTTCCCAGCGTGTGCCAGCAAGGATGCCCTCGTCCGGCATACCCACAGATTCGTCGTACATAAATCCGCACAAGGCGCATTGCCACACCTTGAACTCCACTCCAGCGCCTACCAATTCAGCCGGACCTGCTTGAACGTCTTCCACAACTACTCTCCTTGGCTTCGATATCCGGGTTGATGCCAGCGGCAATCCGGCCACTGCTCCCAGAAAAACACATGGTGCTGCGATGTGCACCCGAACGGATACTCCCAGCACAACCACAGTTCCGATGCTATCATGTGTTCTAGTGGCTAGCATAGATTCCACTGATCGGAACCGCAAGACGAATTTTCAGGATGTGTTGAGGAGGACAAAAATGAGTGTCAGAGGCAAGGCTTGTATCGTCGGCGCATACGAGCACCCCTTGCGCAAAGCGCCCTTGCATTCCGTGGCGCAGCTGCACGCAGAGGTGGCGAAAGGAGCGATCGAGGACGCGGGGCTGACGCGTGAGGACGTAGACGGCTACTTCTGCGCTGGGGATGCCCCAGGGGCAAATGTTTGGTCGATGGCCAACTATCTGAACCTGAACAGGCTCCGCCACGTCGACTCGACCGACATGGGCGGATGCTCCTATCTGGCTCATGTGGCACATGCGGCGGAAGCCATCGCTGCCGGCAAATGCAATGTGGCGCTGATCACGCTTGCGGGTCGGCCGAACTCGGAGGGAATTTCTGGAACTCAGGTGCGGGTGCGCGGCACAAATATGCCTGAAGCTCCATTTGAAATGCCCTACAACCCAGTCACCTTGAACCTGTACGCCATGTGTGCAATGCTGCATATGCACAAGTACGGCACGACGAGCGAGCAACTTGCCTGGGTTAAAGTTGCGGCCTCTCATCACGCCCAGCACAACGCGAATGCGATGCTGCGAAACGTGGTAACGGTTGACGAAGTTCTTGCTTCCCCGCTCATTGCAGATCCACTGCATCGCCTCGATTCGTGCGTCGTCAGTGATGGCGGTGGCGCCATCATCGTGGCACGCCCGGAGATTGCCAGGACACTCAAAAGGCCGGTCGTCAGGGTTATCGGCAGCGCAGAAACCACCAAGCACCAAATGGGGGGGGACATCGATCTCACGTACACCGGCGCGGCATGGACTGGCCCCCGGGCGTTTGAGGAAGCTGGCGTCCGCCCCTCCGATATTCAGTACGCGTCAATCTATGACAGCTTCACCATCACTGTCGTACTACAGCTCGAAGATCTTGGATTCTGCGAGAAAGGCACCGGTGGACGGTTCGTTGCAGACGGGAACTTGATTGCAGGCGCCGGGAAGTTGCCTTTCAACACCGACGGCGGCGGTCTCTGCAACAACCACCCCGCAAACCGCGGTGGTATTACAAAGATCATCGAAGCCGTGCGTCAGCTTCGCGGTGAAGCACATCCGAGCGTGCAAGTCCCGAATTGCAAGCTTGCGCTGGCTACGGGCATCGGCGGCGCCATCGGTCACAGGCATGGCGCTGCCACAGTCATCCTGGAACGGGAGTAAAGAAATGTCGACCATCCCTGCAGATCGCAAAATCTCGGATCCAGCCCTGAACCCTGGGGATGAACCGTACTTCGAAGCCGCAGCCAAGGGCGAACTTCTCGTTAAGGCGTGCGACAGTTGCGGCAGAGTTCACCACTATCCGCGTGCCATTTGTCCGTTTTGCTGGAGCGCCGACGTCAGGTGGTCGCAGTCGACTGGCAAAGGCCATATCTACACGTATAGCGTTACTCGTCGCGGAGCCGGCGCGCCATATTGCATCGCCTATGTGACTCTGGACGATGGGCCCACCCTGATGACGAACATTGTCGATACAGACTTGGACACGGTGAAGATTGGGCAACGAGTCAGCGTCGTCTTCAAGCTTTCAGAGTCCGGCATCTCCGTACCGATGTTTGCTCCGGCGCCTCGATAAGCCAGCTGGTTTCCCAACATCGCGACAGGAGTAACCATGAGAGAAGCCGTTGTTCTTTATAGCGCAGTAGACGACATCATTACACGGTACCGCGTGAACGTGGATGCGGGGACGTTAGACAAGCAAGAATCGATTCAGGCCATGTCCCGCGTGCAATACGCCTGGCGTCACCCTTCGTTGAATGTTCTCTACGTGACGACAAGTAGCAGCGGACCTCATATCAAGTCCGACTACAGCCATGTCGCCGCTTACCGCATGAAAGAAGATGGCCGGCTGACACCGCTCGGTTCGCCAAGAATCCTGCCGGACCGCGCCGTTCACATGTGCGTGGACCCGAAGGGAAAATATATTCTATGCGCGCACAATTTTCCGGAAACGGGGGTCACGGTCGACTGCATCGAAGCCGACGGCTCGATCGGCGCCAGGATCGGGCAAGCCACCTCTGCCAACTTCGGCATCTATCCACACCAGGTCATGGCGTTTCCCTCCGGCGAGGCCGCCCTCTTGATCGACCGCGGAAACAACAGCACGAAGGATCGTCCGGAGGAGCCCGGGGCCCTCAGGAGCTTTACCCTTGATGACGGCCAGCTTACTGCCCATGAGGTAGTGGCCCCCAACCGCGGATTCGGATTTGGCCCGCGGCATATCGACTTTCATCCTTCCGGCAAATGGCTTTACGCGTCTGACGAACGCACAAATTGTCTTCACACGTTTCGTATCGAAGACAACCTCATTGAACCGCGGCCGCTCAGCACCCTGCCAACGCTCCACGCCCCCCAGGAGATACACGCCCGACAGCTTGCAGGACCCATCCACGTGCACCCTAGCGGGCGTTGGGTCTATGTCGCGAACCGCGCCGATGGCAGCGTGGAGTGCGACGGCGTCCGCGTGTTCACTTCGGGCGAGAACAACATCGCTGCGTATCAGATTGATTCTGAGACGGGACTCCCCTCTCTTCTCCAGCACATCGACACGGAGTCGTTTCATGTTCGGACATTCTCTTGCGATCCGACCGGTCGACTGTTAGTTGCCGCGAGCGTGAAGCCTCTTGGGACAAGAGTCAACGGAGCGATCGAGATTGTTCCCGCCGCGCTCTCGGTATTCCGCATTCGAGACGAGGGGCAACTCGAGTTCCTCCGGAAGTACGACGTGAGCACAGAGGGAAGTCAGATGCAGTACTGGTCTGGACTGGTCTCACTGCAATAGCACGTATCTTTGAATGCTATGATTCATCTGCATTTTTTACAACCTGTTCCACGGAATGAAACTATCGGCCTTGCGAGCCGCACATCAGATCGGTGGAAGAGAAGAGCAATATGGAAGGAGACATTGTGTCCAATATTTCAACCATTTTGATTGCCGGAGACTGTGGCCCCACCCATGGAGCCGCGGAAGGCTACCCTATCGAAGGGTACACGGAGCTAGTGAAGCCAGTGCTTCAGGATGCCGACATGCGATTTGTGAATTGCATGCGTACTTACTCGAGCAAAGGCGTCAAATCCGATCATGCACCTCAGGTTTGCCAACCAGCGGAGATGGCCAGGATCTTTACCGATGGGCTGTTCGATGCCGTGACGATGGGCAACAATCACAGTTACGACGCGGGTCCTCAGGCATTGGTTGATACACGCGAGCTTCTGAACTCCCACGGCGTACAAGTGACCGGTGCGGGACGCAATCTGGCAGAAGCACGCGAGGCAGCGATCGTTGAGAAGAATGGCGTAAGGGTTGGATACCTTGGCTATACGTCCGTCGCAGCGGTAGGAAGCGATGCTGGTCCGGATAAGCCGGGGGTGGTCAATATTCGCATCCATACGACATACGACACCCGCGGCCCGCATCAACCAGTCAGAATTCGCACGAAGCCCGATGAAGGCGATCTAGCGCTGCTGCTCGACGACATCAGGGCGCTGCGCTCGCGAGTTGACATCGTCGTTCTCGCATTTCATTCTGGCGTCATTCGCTTGCCGCGCGTTGTTGCCGACTATCAGGTCGCTGTCGCCCATGCAGCAATCGACGCTGGTGCAGACTTGGTGGTGGGACACGCGCCACACCTTCCCAAGGCCATCGAGGTCTACCGAGGCAAGGCTATCTTCTATAGCCTGGGTGTTTTCGCCATGACGAAGTCGTTTGCGGCACCTTCGTGGACAAGCGAACCGGCCTGGGCTCACGGTGCCGTACGAAATCACACGGACCTCGACCCGGCGTACCCGCTCATGCCCTATGGTCGCGATTGCACGAAGGGGCTGCTGGCCAAGGCGAAAGTGTCCAAACATGGCATTCTGCAGGTGTCATTCTTGCCAATGACGTTTGACGATCGCTATCGCCCTCAAGTACTGCGTCGCGACGACAAGCGCTTCGACGAGATTGTTGGCTACATGGAGTGGGTGTCGGAAGATATGCCGCATCGTTTCACCGTGAGCGGTGACGAAGTCATTGTCACCGAGTAAGCATTGTTCCGAACGGATGCGAGTGAGATATGGACCTAGGAATCAAAAGCAAGACAGCCCTCGTAACCGCATCCAGCGGTGGCATGGGCCGGAACATTGCCCACGCTCTCGCGGCCGAGGGCGCGAATATCGCATTGTTCGCCCGCTCGGCGGATAAATTGGGCGAGGTGGCCAAGGAAATTGAGCGCACCTACGGCGTCCAGGCGGTACCCATTGTTGGAGACATGACGTCCACGGAAGACGTCGCACGTCTGGCGTCAACGCTTCAAAAGGAAATGGGAGGCACAGACATCGTCGTCCTGAACACTGCCCGGCCTCCGAACCCCATCCGCACAACCATTGACGAGAACGATCCGCTTCGCTGGCATGAGGCTTATGAGAACCAATTGCTAAGCGTCATTCAGGTAGTTTCGGCTGTACTGCCTGGAATGACTCAGCGTGGCTGGGGGCGCCTGGTTGCCGTAACGTCAGCTTCTGTGAAGCAGCCGATGCCCCATCACAGTCTGTCCACCGTGTTTCGCGCAGGTGTCACCGCCTACATGAAGCACCTGGCAAACGAGGTCGGGCAGCACGGTATCACTGTGAACTGTGTTGCGCCGGCGCTAATTGACACGTCGCATCGAAATGCAGTCTCGGCTTATAGCGCATCACAAACCGAGGCCCGCAAGCGACTGACACCACTTGGCAGGCTGGGGACGCAAGAGGAAATTTCTTCCGTTGTGACGTTCCTCGCGTCGGTGCAAGCGGGATTCATCAACGGCGCCACAGTTCCGGTCGAAGGCGGGATGGTAGGCTCGTTGTACTAGGTGGAAGGTCTGGCGCGTACCTATGCGCCAGACCTTTCAGGCGCGTCCGCCAAACTGGCGAGAAATGGTTGCCGCAGCGGAGATCACCAGCTTCGTGAACTCCTTCTCATGCATTTGCATCCGTACCGTCGGGGCACCGACGGAGATGCAATAGAGCACCTGATCGTTCACATCTTTAATCGGCGCCGATACAGCAGAAATACCAAGCAGCCTTTCGCCATGAGAGACAGAGAAGCCGTGTTCCCGGACGTCTTCCAACTCTGACAAAAGTTCTGCCTTCGTTTTCTTCAGTGCCCGCGCAGCCGAGGTAACAATTGGGTTGAGCTCCGACTTATCCATATAAGCCATTAAGACCCTGGATGCCGATCCCGCGAGCAAGGGAACCTGCTCCCCCGCCTGCACAACTGCACGCAAAGGCGACGCCCCCGTTGATACCGCGTCGATGCAGACGCGGTTCTGACCGTTCACCGTATGAATTGACACCGTCTCTTTCGTCTTTTCAGCAAGCTCAACCAAGACCGGGCGCGCGATTTCCCTTATCCCCAACGTGCTCTTAACCAAGCCAGCGAGTTGCGTGAAACGGAAAGAGAGGCAATATTCCTGGTCCTCGAGTCGTACCAGATAGCCGGCCTGTTCGAGGCTCTGTACGATGCGAAACGTCGTCGACTTGGGCAACTCTATGCGGTCGGCGATCTCCTGCAACGACAGGCTGCTCCGGTCGGCCGAGAAACTTTCAAAAACGGCGAGAATACGCTGCACCGAACGCATCATAAGGAAACTATCCCGTCAGAAACATGAATGCCGACATGGTACACCAGCGCACACCGGGCAAGTAGCGGCAGGCGCCACCCCCGCTAGCATGCGTGCTCGGGGTGTCCGCTTCCGAGTCCATACACGCGAAACGCGTTGTCGTGAAACAGGGCACGCTTCTCGGCGGCGGAACAACCCTGGACGATCCGCTTGAATGCGTTCCAGAGGGAGGTGTAGCTGCAGCTCTGTTTATCGACCGGGAAATTGCTCTCAAACATACAACGGCCCGGACTGAATGTCTCAATGCACTCGAGAACATAGGGCTTCCACGCGCCAGCCAGCTCCAATGACGTAGGTGGCGCGTGGCGCACATGAAAGTCCCACCCTGTATAGAGCATGCCCAATCCACCAACCTTTACCGTCACGTTGGGAAACTGGGCCAGGCGCTGAAGCTTCGCACGCCACTCCCGGAATACCGCCGTCCGGTCGAGATGAGGCGGCAAGCCAAGAATGCCGCCGCAGTGGTCGAGCACCACACTGACTTCCGAATGACGCTCCAGCAACATGACGAGATCATCC
>NZ_JBFTND010000255.1:0-9082 GCF_056397305.1 Cupriavidus sp. 05N40 | reverse complement strand
GTGCGCGGCGGCGCCAACACCTGGATGCAGGGACTGGGCCCGGTGGCCAACGTCAATGTCAACGTCAACCAGAACATCGCCCAGCTGCAGAGCATCAACGTCAACACGCTCAACAACGTCGGCGTGATCGGCTCCGGCCTCGGACTGGCTATCGATGTCAATCCTTCGCAATGGGCTGCTACCCACGCCAAGGTCTGAGCGACACGCGTCGCGCCTCGTGGAAACCCTGCGGTTTCCACGGTCGTGACCTGTGGCTTTGACAGCCGGCACTGCGTCCAGACACGCAGTGCCGGATCTTCCCGCTTGGCAACTACCAGTGCCCCGGCCGAAGGATTGCACGGTATTGCGCGCCCTGGCATGCGCTTGCACCCCGGGAATCGGCGCCGTTCACTGTCCGGCGCGCCCGGCGATCCTCGATCTCAGTTCATCGAGCCGGGACAGGAACAGCGCAAGCGTTGGCGCGGCATTGCTCGGGCTATACCCGACGACGAGATCAATGGTCGGGATTTCGCCCGTCAGCGGCCGGCTGACCACCGACCACGGCATCAGGTTCTCCACATAAGCCGGGATTAGCGTCATGCCGCGGGTCGATGCGATCAGCGACATCACCATGGCCGGATTATCGACGCTTTGCGCGATCTCGACCTCGACGCCCGAACTGGCCAGATAAGCATCGACGACCCCCCGCAGCACCTTCGCCTTGTCTCCCATGGCGATGAACGGCTCGTTGCGGAGATCCTCCGCACGCAGCGCGTCGCGCGCGGTCAATGCATGGTCGCTCGGCATCAGCACGACCAGCGGCTCCTGGGCAATGACCTTGTATTCGAGGTCGTACCCGGGCTCGGCGCGCATGAAGGCGACGTCGAGCTTGCCATGGGCCACCGCGGCGGCCAGTTCCGTGGAGTAGTCGCTCGATACGCTCACCTCGATATTCGGCAGCTCTGCGCGCAGCAAGTGCATGGCGTCCGTCAGCCATGTCATCTCCTGGCCAGTCAGAAAGCCGAGTGCAAAGCGCGGCTTGGCAGGTCGTGCCGCGCGGCGGGCCGCTTCCACCGCGGCGTCGACCTGTGCCATGGCCAGCCGCGCATGGTCGATAAAGGCCTGGCCTGCATCCGTCAACGCCACGCCGTGCGCACTGCGGCGCAGCAATTCGACGCCGACCTGCTCCTCGAGATCGCGGATCTGCCGGCTTAGCGAGGGCTGCGAAGTATGCAGCCGATTGGCCGCGGCCTCGGTCAGGCTGCCGGCTTCCGCGACCGCGATGAAGTACCGAAGATGTCTCAATTCCATCAGCCCCATGCCTGGCAGGCATGCCCACAAGCTTACAAAGTCTTTTTCATGGGCGCCGGAAGACCCTAGATTGGTCCCTGCAGCAACCCCGTTCCACTGTCCACGCAACCTTATCCATGCTGGACAGCGATACCTTACAGGAGTTTCCCATGAGCAGTCCCGTCGTTCTCATCACTGGCGCACTGACCGGCATCGGTCGTGCCACCGCGCTTGCATTCGCTCGCACTGGCGTGAATCTCGTCGTCTCGGGCCGCCGGCCCGCCGAAGGTGCCGCACTCGAAGCCGAACTACGCGAGCTCGGCGCCGATGCGTTCTTCGTGCAGGCCGATGTGCGCCACGACCAGGAAGTGCGCCATCTGGTCGATCAGGCCGTGTCCCGCTTCGGCCGTCTGGATGTCGCCGTCAACAATGCCGGTACGGAAGGCCGGCCGGGCCCGCTGACCGAACAGACCGCGGAAAGCTATACGGCCACGTTCGACACGAATGTGCTGGGCACATTGCTGAGCCTCAAGCACGCGCTTCGCGTCATGACGGCGCAGCGTTCCGGGGTCGTGATCAACATCTCGTCGACCTATGGTCACGAAGGCGCGGCCTATGCCGCGGTCTATGCGGGTAGCAAGCATGCGGTGGAAGGCATCACCAAGTCGGCGGCACTCGAAGTCGCTGGCACCGGGGTGCGCGTCAATGCAGTGGCACCCGGACCCACCGAAACCGGCATGCTCGACCGCTTCACGGGGACGCCCGAGAACAAAGCGGCGCTGGCCAGTGGCGTACCGTTGGCTCGCCTCGGCAAGCCGGAAGACATCGCCGCGGCCGTGATCTATCTCGCGTCCGCAGGCGCGACGTTTGTCACCGGCCAGATTCTCACCATCGATGGCGGCAAGACCGCCGGCTGATACACGCGATGCGCATTCTCGGAACAACTGAACAAGGGAGTCACAGATCATGAACACGCTGACTGGTAAGACCGCGCTCGTGACGGGCGCATCGCGAGGCATCGGCCGCGCCAGCGCGCTTGCGCTGGCCAGGGCCGGCGCGCAGGTGCTGGTTCACTACGGAAAGGCGGCGCGCGACGCGGATGCGGTCGTCGCCGAAATCCACGCATTCGGCGGGAAGGCCGAGAAGATCGCCGCCGACCTGCGTGCTCACGATGGTCCCCATGCGCTTGCACAGCGAGCGCGCGCAGTTATCGGTGGCCGGCTGGACATCCTCGTGGCCAATGCCGGAATCTCGCGCGCGGCGACCATCGAGGAGACCACGGTGGAAGACTTCGACGACCTGTTCGCGGTGAACGTGCGGGCTCCGTTCTTCCTCGTCCAGCAGTTGCTGCCGGTCATGTGCAAAGGCAGCAGCGTGGTGCTGCTGTCGTCGCTCGCGGCGCATGCCGCCGTGGGCGCGCTGCCGGCGTATTCGGCAACCAAGGGCGCCATCGACACGCTCGTCAAGCACTTCGCCTCGGCCCTTGGCGAGCGCGGCATCCGCGTCAACGCGGTGGCACCTGGCGTGGTGCCGACCGAGATGTCCAGCTTCGCCAGGAGCGAGGAGGGCAGGGCCTTCACGCTCGGCATGCAGGCACTCAAACGCATGGCCGAACCCGACGACATCGGCGCGGCGATCGAGTTTCTCGCATCCGACCGGGCCCGATGGATTACCGGCGAGACGCTGCGCGTCGACGGCGGCTCGAAACTCTAATCGGAGATATCAATGAAGCTTTATCATGCCAACGGCTCGCCAAACTCGCGTCGCGTCAGGATGCTGATTGCGGAAAAGGGACTGGAAGTGGAACTCGTGCCGGTCGATCTCGGCACGCGGGAGCAACTCTCGGAAGCCTATCGCGCGATCAATCCGCGCGGCGTCGTCCCGGCCCTGGTGCTCGACGACGGTACGGTCATCGGCGAGGCGTCGACAATCATGCGCTATCTCGACGATGCCCATGCGCTGCCATCGCTGTATGGCACGACGGCGGTAGACAAGGCCGTCGTCGCGATGTGGGAACGGCGCATGGAGATCGAGGGGTTCGCCGCCGTGATGGAGGGCGTTCGCAATGCCGCCGCGGGACTCAAAGGGCGCGCAATTTCCGGCCCGCATGGGTACGACCAGATCCCGGCGCTGGTCGAGCGCAGCAAGCAACGGGTCGCGAATTTCTACGACGACATCGAGGCGCAACTGGATCGTGCCGCGTTCGTCGCGGGGGATCTCTTCTCCGCCGCCGACATCACCGCGCTCGCTGCCGTCGACTTCGCGACGAAGGCGCTGGCGATGCCGGTGCCCGAGACACATGTCGCGGTAAAGCGGTGGCATGAGATCGTCTCCGCCCGTCCCAGTGCCACGGCGTAAGGCTGGGTCCGCAGCGGCGCGTTGACCTGCGCTGCCGGGCACGATTCACCAAGCCATCTTCGGATGGCTTTCTTTTTAGGGAAACACTATGCCTTCCACAAGAGCCGCGCTGCTTGGCGGCAAGAACGTGGTGTTTCTTCGCGAGCACCTTAAGATCATGCCGCCAGGCCGGCCCGTTCCCCGCCGCTGTCAGCCGTACCGCGCACGAAACCCTATCGTCCAGTGCGGCACGTACGATCCCACGATACGCAGCGCAGTCCGTATAGAAGCATGCATTTCACGCGCGCCTCACGCGCCAATTGCCATATCCACACCGTGTACCAATCGACTGGCCAGGCGCGGGTGCCGCAACTGTTCCAGCCACCATTGCAACGCGCGCCCCTCGCGATCGCCGCGCCAAGCGACATACGACACAGTCGGCTCGCGCTGATCGGCTGTCGCCTTCTCCACCAGTTTGCCATCTTTCAGCAACGACGCGACGCGATGACGCGGCAGCCAGCCGATGCCCAGGCCGTCGCGCTGCGCGAGTATCTTCGCTTGCATATTCGGCACGGCTAGCATGGCCTGGCCACCGATCACGCCATAAGCGCGTCCCGCTGTCGTGCGCGACGAATCGGCTACTACTACCGACCGATGCGCGCGCAGTTGCTCGCGCTCAAGCGGTGCTTCAGCGCGTGCCAAAGGATGACGAGCCGCCACTGCGAATACCCACTCAATCACGCCGAGCTCGAACCAGCGCAGTCCGGGAACCGCCGGGGGCTCATTGGTCGCGCCGACGATCAGGTCCGCGCGCCCGTCGCGCAATGCTTCCCACGTGCCGCCCAGGACCTCGTGCGTAAAGCGCAATTTGACGCCGGAATCTAGCGCGTCGAAGCTGCGCACCACCGGCATCAGCAATTCAAATTCGATAATCTCGTCGGTGACGATCCAGAGCCGATCTTCCCAGCCGCTCGCAATCTGCCGCACGCGTTGCGTCACGCGCGACATGTCGAGTGTCAGGCGCGCGGCTTCATCGGCGAGCACCTGGCCCGCGGGCGTCAACTGCACCCGGTAGTGGCGGCGATCGAACAATAGTGCGTCGAAGCGCGCCTCGAGTTGCCGCGCCGCATGCGAAATCGTCGACGGCGCCTTACCTAGCCGCGCCGCCGCACGCGACAGGCTGCCGGTTTCGCGAATGGCTTCCAGCAAGGCCAATTCGTCGTCAGACAACATGTGCGATCCCGTCGAACGTATCCATCGGGCAGATCGTACGGCAAATCAAGGCTTTCGGTTCACCATCTCTCTACGCGATCCGGGAGCCGCCTCAAAGGCAACTGGCTCGCGATTCACTTGCCCGCCCTGCCTGCGATACAAGGCGTAGTACCGAGGATCGCGTCGGTTRCCGAGTGGATTCGCAGAGCATTGCAGCGCTGCGCTTGATCTCATGTCCCTATCGAGGAAATATCATGCTTCAGTTTTACTTCCACCCGACGCCCAATCCCACCAAAGTCGCGCTCCTGTTGGAGGAGCTTGAAACTCCATTCGAATTGGTTGCTGTCGATACGTTCAAGGGAGAGCAGCACAAACCGGAATACCTGAAGATCAATCCGAATGGCAAAGTGCCCGCCATTGTCGACGATGGTGTCGCTGTATTCGATTCCCATGCCATTCTGCTGCACCTGGGTGCAAAGCACGGCAAGTTTATGCCGTCCGCGCCGGCGCAGCATGCAGCGATGCTCTCTTGGCTGCTGTTCGTCGCGACCGGCCTGTCGCCATTCTCCGGTCAGGCCGTGCACTTCCAGCACCATGCGCCGGAACCCCTGCCGTATGCGCGTCACCGCTATCTGAAGGAAGTCGAGCGCCAATACCGTGTTCTCGATGCGCGTCTCGCCGACTCAAAGTATCTCGCCGGCGACACTTATTCGATCGCCGACATGGCACTCTGGGGCTGGGCTAATTACGCCGGCTATATCTTCGGCGAGAAGGGTCTGACGGACTATCCGCACGTCAAGCGTCTGATCGATGAAATCTCGGCACGCCCAGCGGCCGTCCGTGCCCTGGCTCTGAAGGAAAAACTCCAGTTCAAATCCGAGTTTGACGAAGAAACCCGGCGCGCCCTGTTCCCTCAGAACGCTTCGTTCACAGTCTAGGCCGGCCGCGAGAACGCCCACGCTGTCCGCCCGCAAACGGCCGGGGCCGGCATGCCGCGGACCGATGAAGATAGTCGCGGCGGCGCTTAACCTTTCTCATCGTCTCTCGGCCGAGCGGGGAGGTGGCCCACAATTATTGGCCTTCTACGTGAACCGAGCAATGAACAACGGGCTGACCCGGGCGCAAGCATCGGAAGGCATGACCCAACTGGCGCTCTACACGGCTTGGTCCGGCGACTCTAGCGCGCTCCGTATCGTCAAGGATGTCYTTGAGAAGCGGCCCAAATAGCCGCGTCTATCACTATGAAAAAGATTGGCTTTCTCTCCTTTGGCCACTGGGCCGATTCCGTGAATTCGCGGGCACGGACGGCGGCGGATGTGCTTCTGCAATCCATCGACCTGGCGGTCGCCGCCGAGGAGCTGGGCGCGGATGGTGCCTTCTTCCGCGTCCATCATTTCGCGCAACAGCTTGCATCTCCATTTCCGCTTCTCGCAGCGATCGGAGCAAGAACCAGTCGGATTGAAATCGGAACGGGTGTCATCGACATGCGTTACGAGAATCCGCTCTATATGGCGGAAGATGCCGGGGCAGCCGATCTGATTGCCGGCGGACGTCTGCAGCTTGGTATCAGCCGAGGCTCAGGCGAACAGGTTATCGACGGTTGGCGCCACTTCGGGTACGCGCCTGGCGAGGGTGAGACTCATGCTGACCTGGCGCGCCGCCATACGGAAGTCTTCTATGAGGTGCTGCGGGGCAAGGGCTTTGCGCAGGCGAATCCGAGGCCCATGTTTCCCAACCCGTTGGGCCTTTTGCGAATCGAACCGCATTCCGATGGACTTCGCGACCGCATCTGGTGGGGTTCAGGCTCCGACGCAACGGCGGTGTGGGCCGCGAGGATGGGCATGAATCTTCAGACCTCAACGTTGAAGAATGACGAGACGGGCCGTCCGCTTCATATCCAGCAAGCAGAGCAGATTCGCGCTTACCGTGATGCATGGAAAGAGGCTGGGCATACACGAGAGCCGCGGGTGTCGGTCAGCCGGAGTATCTTCGCGCTCGTGAACGACCAGGACCGGATGTATTTTGGTCGCGGCACTCAGGGCAACGACACCGTCGGCTTTCTTGACGACGATGTTAGAAAGATCTTTGGCCGAAATTACGCCGCTGAACCTGATGTCCTTATCGCGGAACTGGCAAAGGACGAGGCAATTGCGGCGGCCGATACGTTGCTACTCACCGTGCCTAACCAATTGGGTGTGAAATATTGCGCGCACATGATCGAATCGATTCTCACGCACGTCGCGCCCGGCCTCGGCTGGCGCTAATGGCGTTCACCTATGGGAAGCAGGCATATGACCCGCAAAGCTGTGCTGTATGGACTACTACGGTCGTTCGGTTCTATGAACTATGAAGCCTCGCGAAGCAACGCCTGCTCGCTCCTAGTTGGAGGCAGATTTCGCGCTGCTTTCCCGTATGCGCTTGACCAATTCGCTCCCATGGCTGGAAATGTGGCGCTTGAGCACTGCGATCGCTGCCGGCGCGTCGTGACGCGCACAGGCCAGGACCATTTGCTCATGCTCATCCAGGACGGTTGCCCATTCCTGTAGGTTGGCTTCTGAGTTCTCGTGCAACGATCCCATAAGTTCCCTGTCGCCTGGAGCGTCCTTTCCGGCGGTGCGCATGCGCATTCGCAAATGGCGAATAAACAGATGCTGGAGGTTTTCGATGCTGGCGAGAAGGCGCGGCAAGCGCGCTGGCTCATAGAGTCGACGGTGGAAGGCGCTATTCAGATCGCCCCATCTCGAGTCAAATTCCTTGCCGGGATCCGCACTGGGTGAAGCGCGCATATCAACGCGCCCCTGCTCGACAATCGCAAGCGCGGCCTGGGCATCTTCCGGCGTGAAATGTTTTGCAGCGTGCTCTATGGCGAGGGATTCCAACGCCATGCGCATGGCCAGAATTTCCTCGAAGTCTTCGGTGGACAGGACCGTAACGACCACGCCACGGCGCGGTTGCGTTTCCACCAGTCCCTCCCCTTCAAGCTTGAGGAGCGCCTCCCGGATTGGCGCACGGCTGACCCCGAATACAACCTGCCAATTGGCAGGGGAGCGCTCTCGGAAGAAGAGCGCTTCAAGATCGAAGACCACATCGAGCAGACACAGATCATGCTCTCGCGCCTACTACTTTGCCTCGACCTGCGGTCACTCGAAGGAATTCGAGTCGATGGAGCACCGAACAACCCTCCGAAGGGGAAATAGCCTCTCCGGGGTCAGAACAGCTCCGCGCTCGCCCCGGGACGATCGTCTGTCTGTGCGGAGGGCGCGGCCTTATTTCGGGTGACGGGGGCCGGCTCGGCATCCATCAACTCTGCCGGGAGCAATCGCAGGAAGGTTCTGGCAATCTCGGGGTCTCGACATGACAGCCAGTCGGCCCAGGTGTCGCGCGGCAAGACCACAATCCCGCGCTTCTCGTCGCCTGGCTTGTGGAACCGGCGCATGAGAGGGTCGCTATCCGCGTTGAGCGTCGGCATCGTAAAGCTGATGGCGCCATCCGGCCAGGTGCGCCAGAGACCTGCGATAGCGAACGGCTCGCCGTCCGCCATGCTGATGCGCCAGCGCACCGCCTTGCCAGTTTCCCAGTTGGGCTCATAGAAGGATGTCGCCGGTATCAGGCAGAGCTGACCGGCCTTCCAGTGCTTGGCGAATGAACTCAGCTTGCCGATCGTCTCGAAGCGCGCGTTCGCAGTTGGATAGTAGCGGGCACCAGGTGGAATCTTTGCCTTGGGCACCATGCTGAACGATGCGACCGCGCATTCGCGACCACCGCCCTCGGTCGCGCGGATGATCGGCGCGGGGTAGTCTGGCCAGGTTTCGGCCTTCCACTCCGCGGGCGGCGGCTCGATGCCAAAGATGTCGCGTAGCACCTGGCGCTGGATCGGGGCGTAGTTGACGCACATGGTTAGTCCCTTCCGTTTCTCTTGCGAGTGTAAGCGCCTTGATTCGGTGGTCCAAAAAAGTCCCGCAGCCAGGCTTCGCGCTCCTCGATGCAAGGCTCGCCGCGGATTTCCTTGCGGAAGGTCTCGAGGATCCGGGCGATGCGATACAACGGCCTTCCGAGTACGATTTTGGCCGCTCAGGAGGCGTGGCGCCAGACCTTCACCGCGGAGACGACGAGGATCGCTGCGAGTAGGGGTAGCAGCACAGTCGTCGGCACGATGCCCAGCAATCTGCCACCAAGATACGCGCCAAGAATGGATCCCACTGCCATCATCGCCGCAAAGGCTCGATGGCGGATGAGAACGGTGAAGCTCCGATCCCGGCTGTAC
>NZ_JBFTND010000254.1:0-9083 GCF_056397305.1 Cupriavidus sp. 05N40 | reverse complement strand
GCAGTAGCCATCGCGGCATTTGTGGCGCACTGCCGGGCGGTAATAGCTGGCGTGCGGCACGCTGACGTCCGATACCACCGTATAGCCGGCGATATAGTCCGCCGCGCGGGCCGGATCCACGCGCGTGGCGCGCCGGCCGATCACGATGCCCAGCGCCGCGCCGATTTCCAGCGTGTCCTGCCCAGGCGGCAGCATGACTTCGCTGCCGTGGGCGGCCAGCGTGTTGGCTGGCTTGATGTAGAGAATGGGTGCCGACGGCGGCGCCTGGTACGGCGCGGCGTTGACGCTGTCGCCCAGGGCCGCCAGCGCGCCCCTGAAGTTGAGCAGCGTGCCGTAGACGGTGCCGGTGACGGCGGGCTGCCACATGAATTCGCCTTCGCGCAGGGTCCGCACGCCGTCGTGCGGCAACTGCATGGCGCCGTCCACCGGCATGGCGCGCACCGGCAGGCCGCCGGCGGCGATTCTGGCGATTCTGCCTTCTCGCATCGTGCTCCTCTCTGGTTGCGTCCGCGCCTGCCTTGCGCGGCGGGCGGATCGATGACGGCAGCGTGTACTGGGGCCGCCACCTGTAATTAACATGTTAATAAGATTGCGCCCGCCTTTCAAGTGCTTTCTGGCCCCGCGGCGATCGCCGCCGCAGGGCGTGGCAAGGATTGCCCCCCGCAACTCCGGCAGGCGTCCTGGCAACTTGTCATCGTGCTGTCACGCACCATCTCCACAATCCGCTGCTGTACCGGGTTATCGCCTTGCGGACGCAGGATTTCCTCATGCGCCGCAGCATCACAAAGGCTTGCTGCCCGATTTTTTTGCGCCTTGAATGAAAACGTTTTCATTTCTGCAGCCCATCTTCTGGAAGGGGTCTTCGGCCGCCGCCAGAACCAGACCGGACCCATCAACGTGAACCGTAGCCAGGACCGCAGCCACGCCACCCCGCAAGACGCCGCCACCCTCCTGGATGTGGCGCAGGCGGCCGGCGTGTCGCTGGCCACGGCCTCCCGCGCCTTCAACAGCCCGGACCTGGTGCGCGCGGGCACCGTGCAGCGCGTGATGGACGCCGCGCTGCGGCTGAGTTTCCGCCCCAACCTGCTCGGCAGCAAGCTGCGCGCGCAGCAAAGCCGCATGATCGGCGTGATGCTGCCCACGCTGGAAAACGCCGTGTTCGCCGACTGCTGGCGCGGCATCGAGGACRCCGCGCTCGCCGCGGGCTATTCGCTGATGCTGGTGACCAGCGCCTACGATCCGGCGCGCGAGCGCGAACGCATCGAGTACCTGCTGCGCCATCGCGTGGACGGCATGGTGCTGACGGTGGCCGATGCCGCGCGCAGCGCCGTGCTGGACCAGCTCGACGCCGAAGGCGTGCCCTATGTGCTGGCCTACAACCAGGCCGCGCCGCGCGGCCGGCGCTACTCGGTCTCGGTGGACAACCGCGGCAGCGCACGCGAAGGCGTGGAAGCCCTAATCGCCGCCGGGCACCGCCGCATCCGCGTCGTCTCCGGCGCCTTCGTCGCGTCCGACCGCGCCCGCCAGCGCTTCGACGGCTATCGCGACGCCATGCGCGCGCATGGCCTGGAGCCCGCCCCGCCGCTGTGCCTGCCGTCCCATACCGCCAGCAACGCCGGGCAGATCAGCGCACTGGCCACGGGCCCGGATGCGCCCACCGCCTTCTTCTGCACCAACGACCTGCTGGCCATCGGCGTGATCTCCGATCTCAAGCGCATCGGCCTGCGCGTGCCGCGCGATATCTCGGTGCTGGGCTACGACGGCATCGCGCTCGGCGCGCTGGTGGAGCCGCCGCTGGCCTCCGTGGTGCAGCCCAATGCCGAGATCGGCGCGCGCGCCGTGGCCGGCCTGCTCGTGCGCTTCGATCCCGCCGGCGCGGCGCGCGAAGCCGGTAACGAACGCATCACGCTGCTGCCGCATGCCCTGCGCCTGGGCGGCACGGTCGCCGCGCCGGCGTGAGGCGGCTGTCCCGCCGCCATGAGACCCAGCCTTTCCCCCCAGCCCCAGCCCCAGTCCGTAACCAAGGAGTTCACCATGCAAGCAAGCCGTTCCTGGCACAAACCGCTACGCTGGATCGCCGTCGCGCTCGGCGCCGCCGCCTTCAGCCAGGGCGTGGCCGCGCAAACCGCGATCTGCTACAACTGCCCGCCCGAATGGGCCGACTGGGCCGCGCAGATCCGCGCCATCAAGGAAAAGACCGGCGTCACGGTCCCGCATGACAACAAGAATTCCGGACAGTCGCTCGCGCAGCTGGTGGCGGAGAAAGCCAGCCCGGTGGCCGACGTGGTGTACTACGGCGTGACCTTCGGCATCCAGGCCAAGAAGGACGGCGTCACCGCCGCCTACAAGCCCGCGCACTGGAACGACATCCCCGACGGCCTCAAGGATCCGCAAGGCAACTGGTTCGCCATCCATTCCGGCACGCTTGGCTTCATGGTCAACGTGGATGCCCTGCGCGGCAAGCCCGTACCGCAATCCTGGGCCGACCTGCTCAAGCCCGAATACAAGGGGCTGATCGGCTACCTCGACCCCGCCAGCGCCTTCGTCGGCTATGTCGGCGCGGTCGCCGTGAACCAGGCCATGGGTGGCACGATGGAAAACTTCGGGCCCGCCTTCAAGTACTTCCGCGACCTGCAGAAGAACCAGCCCATCGTGCCCAAGCAGACCGCCTACGCGCGCGTGCTGTCCGGCGAGATCCCCATCCTGCTGGACTACGATTTCAACGCCTATCGCGCCCGCTACAAGGACAGCGCCAACGTGGCCTTCGTGATTCCGAAGGAAGGCACGGTGGTGGTGCCCTACGTGATGAGCCTGGTGAACAAGGCGCCGCACGATGCCGAAGGCCGCAAGGTGCTGGACTTCGTGCTGTCCGACGCGGGCCAGGCGCTGTGGGCCAATGCCTACCTGCGCCCCGTGCGCAGCGCCGGCATCCCGAAGGAAGTGCAGGCCAAGTTCCTGCCGGCGGCCGACTATGCACGCGCCAAGCCCGTGGATTTCGCCAGGATGGCGGATGCGCAGAAGGGGTTCAGCGAGACCTACCTGAAGGAAGTCCGGTGATCTGAAGCGTGGCCGGGGGCGAGTCTGCCGACCCGCCCCGGGCCGCGCTGCCGTGCACGCCCGGCCTTCCGCACGAATCTCGCACGACCCCCGCGCCAACCCTGCATCAAACCCGCTTCAACCATGCTTCCATCGGCGAGAACCTCATCATGAAGAAGCCGCTTCCTCTTCTCCTCTTCGCCCTGCCCGCGCTGATCGTCTTCCTCGCCTTCTTCTGCCTGCCGATGGCAAGGCTGATCGCGGTCAGCGTCAGCGGTGACGCAGGCGCCAGCGTCTACTGGACCGTGCTCACCAGCCAGCGCTACCTGCACAGCCTGCTGGTCACGGTGCTGCTGTCGGCCGCGGTCACGCTGGCCACGCTGGTCATCGCCGGCATCACCGGCACCTTCCTTGAACGCAACGCGGTGCCGGGCAAGAGCCTGCTGGTGGCCATGCTGACCTTCCCGCTGGCCTTCCCGGGCGTGGTGATCGGCTTCATGGTGATCATGCTGGGCGGGCGCAACGGGCTGCTGGCGATGGCGGGCGACTGGCTGGCGGGCGAACGCTGGACTTTTGCCTACGGCCTGATGGGGCTGTTCGTCGGTTATCTGTATTTCTCCATCCCGCGCGTGATCCTGACCGTGATGGCCGCCGTGGCCAAGCTCGACGCTTCGCTGGAAGAAGCCGCGCGCTCGCTGGGCGCGGGACGCTGGCGCGTGGTGCGCGACGTCATGCTGCCCGCGCTGATGCCGGCCATGATCTCGAGCGGAGCGATCTGCTTCGCCACCAGCATGGGCGCGTTCGGCACCGCCTTCACGCTGGCCACGCAGCTCGACGTGCTGCCGCTGACCATCTACAACGAGTTCACCAACTACGCCAACTTCGGCATGGCCGCGGCGTTGTCCGTGCTGCTGGGCACGGTGACATGGGCCCTGCTGGCGCTGGCGCGCTGGTTCTCCGGCGACGCCGTCGCCGCCACTGCCTGAGGAGCGCGCACATGATGCATTCACGACGACGCGGCGGCGCCTACTGGCTGCAGCTTGCCCTGGCGCTGCTGGTCTGCCTGTTCATGGTGGTGCCGGTGGTGCTGTCGGTGCTGGCCGGGCTGACCAACAATATCTTCATCGGCGTGGCCAGCGGCCTGACCACGCGCTGGCTGGTGGAGGTGTGGTCGCTCTACCGCAACACCATTTTCCTGTCGCTCGGCATCGCGCTGGCCTGCCTGGCCTGCACGCTGGTGCTGGGCGTGCCCGCGGCCTACTACATGGCGCTGCGGCGCGGGCGCGTGACGCGCCTGATCGAGGAGTTGCTGATGCTGCCGGTGGCCGTGCCCGGGCTGGCCACGGCGCTCGGCCTGATCCTGCTGTACGGCGGCTGGCAGGCGTTCCGCACCAGCTGGGTGTTCATACTGGTGGGGCATGTGCTGTTCACGCTGCCGTTCATGGTGCGCTCGGTGCTGGCCATCATGTCGGCCATCGATATCCGCACGCTCGAAGACGCTGCCGCCAGCCTGGGGGCGACCCGGCTGCAGCGCTTCTTCACCGTGGTGCTGCCCAATTGCCGCCAGGGCATCCTGGCCGGCGCGCTGATGGTGGTCACGCTGTCGGTGGGCGAGTTCAACCTGACCTGGATGCTGCACACGCCCACCACCCAGACCCTGCCGGTGGGGCTGGCCGACAGCTACGCTTCCATGCGGCTGGAGATCGGCTCGGCCTACACCATCGTGTTCTTCTTCATGATCATTCCGCTGCTGGTGCTGATGCAAGGCGTGAGCGCGCTCGGCGCGCGCGCCCGCAAGCACCGCCTGCCCGCCGGCGATGCCGTGGCCAACGGCCTTGCCGGCACCGATCCGCTCCCCGCTTCCGAGGCCCGCCATGCATGAACCCACTCCCATCACGCTGCGCCACTGCGGCAAGACCTTTGCCGACGGCACGCTGGCGCTGGAGCCGCTCGACCTCGATATCGGCGCGGGCGAGACCCTGGTCCTGCTCGGGCCTTCGGGCTGCGGCAAGACCACCACGCTGCGCATCATCGCCGGGCTGGAATTTCCCGATGCCGGCGGCGTGGTCATGTTCGGCGACAACGACGTGACGACGCTGCCGATCGAGCAGCGCGGCGTGGGCATGGTGTTCCAGAGCTACGCCCTGTTCCCCAACATGACCGTGGCGGAGAACATCGCCTACGGCCTGCGCGTGCGCCGCGTGGACGCCGCCGCGCGCCGCCGCCGGGTGGACGAAATGCTGGCGATGATGCATCTCGGGCCCTTTGCCGAGCGCCGCGTCGACCAGCTCTCCGGCGGCCAGCGCCAGCGCGTGGCACTGGCGCGCGCCATCGCCGTGCAGCCGCGCGTGCTGCTGCTCGACGAGCCGCTGACCGCGCTCGATGCCAAGTTGCGCGACGCGCTGCGCGCCGACATCAACCAGCTGCTGCGCAGCCTGCATATCACCGCGGTCTATGTCACCCACGACCAGGCCGAAGCCATGGCGCTGGGCGACCGCATCATCGTGATGGACCGCGGCCGCATCGCCCAGGCCGGCACCCCGCAGCAGATCTACCGCGCGCCGGCCAATGCCTTCGTGGCGGACTTCATCGGCACCATGAACCGCCTGCCGGCCCAGCGCGAAGGCGGTGCCTGGCGCGTGCCGGGCGGGCTGGTTCCCTGCACCGCCGGCGCGCCCGCCTCCGGCGCCGGGCAGGCCGAGCTGCTGTTCCGCCCCGAAGACGTGGCGCTGGCCCAGCCCGGCGACGCGCACCTGGGCGGCGCGGTCGTGACCGCGCTGTTCCTGGGCAACTACACGCGCCTGCTGGTCGACGTCGGCGCGCCAGCCCCGCTGGTCGTCGACACCACCCGCCGCGACGGCTGGCTGGCGGGCGACCGCGTCGGCCTGCGCCTCGATACCGGCCACCTGATCACGCTTTCGCAAGCCCTCCCCGCATGAACACCCCGAACGACGACACCGCAGGCAGCTACCTGCTCGCCCATATCACCGACCTGCACATCAAGGCGGGCGGCAAGCTCTCCTATCGCATGGTGGATACCGCGGGCGCCCTGCAGCGCTGCATCGACACCCTGCTGGCCGCGCCGCAACGGCCCGACGCGGTGGTCATCACCGGCGACCTGGTGGATTTCGGCACCGAGCAGGAGTACCGCTTCCTGCGCGGCATCCTGGCCGGGCTGCCGCTGCCGGTGCGGCTGCTGCCAGGCAACCACGACCACCGCGCCACGCTGCGCCGCGTGTTCGCCGACCACGATTACCTGTTCGCCAACGGCGACGGCGACGCGCCCGTCCACTACTGCGTGGATGCCGGGCCACTGCGGCTGGTGGCGTTCGACTGCACGGTGCCGGGCAAGCCGGGCGGGCGCGTCGATCCCGCCGCGCTGCCCTGGCTCGACGCGACCCTGGCGGCGGCCCCCGGGCGGCCCACGCTGCTGATGCTGCATCATCCGCCCTTCCATACCGGCATCGGGCACATGGACCAGCAGGGGCTGGAAGGCGCCGGCCTGCTCGAGCCCGTGGTACGCCGCCATGCGCAGGTGGAGCGCGTGCTGTGCGGCCACCTGCACCGGCATATCACGCACCGCTTCGGCGGCACGGTGGCCATGACGGCGCCGGGACCGGCGCATCAGGTCGCGCTCGATATCGACCCRCGCGCGGCGTCGCGCTTTCGCATGGAGCCGCCGGGCTACCTGCTGCACTGGTGGCATCCGGCCCACGGCCTGGTCAGCCACGCCGCGGTGATCGGCGATTTCGGCGCCAGCCATCCATTCTTCGATGCGGCCGGCAAGCTGATCGACTGATCGACTGGTCGACCAGGCGGCTGAACGGCCGGGCATGCCGTGCTTTGCATCTCGCTGGCCCGGCCGGCCCGGCGGACGAAAAAAAGCCCACAGCCGGCTGGTTGTGGGCGAGAAAAGTGGTAGGGGCAAGTCGCGGAAATCACCCACGCACTCATGGTGACAGCCGGGGCCCGGTGGCGAAATAATCTTTACGGACTAGGGCCGCGCGCGGCCAGGCCGCCCCGGCTGCCCGCTGTCCCAGGCCCGGCGCGGGTTGCGGGGCAATCCGGCCGGCGCGATCGAATTGCGTTTCCCCACCAACGAGGGGTAATGGACAGCACTGCGAGAATCGAGTCCAATTCGCCTGCGACATTCGGTATTGTCCTGGCAGTCTTGCGCGCCCGGACGCCGGCTTATCGGGCCGCCTGCTACCCTTTGCATCACCTTGCCTGCCACGGCCGCCGTGCCCCCACAGCCTCAATGCTCAACGCCCATCTGCTGCTGATCGACGACCACACCCTGTTCCGCACCGGCCTGCGCCTGGTGCTGGCGGACAGCCCCAGCGTGGCCGGCATCATCGAGGCGGGCTCGGTCATGGGCGCCGTGCAGGAGCATCGCGGCGCGGCTGTGGATATCATCCTGCTCGATATCCAGATGCCCGGTCTCAATGGCATCGAGGGCGTGAAGGTGTTGCGCCGGCACTTTCCCGCGGCGCGCATCCTGATCGTGTCCGGCACCTCCGGGCTGGAAACCATCCCCCTCGCCGCGCGCAGGGAGATCGCGGGCTTCCTGCCGAAATCGGCCGACAGCGAGGAGATCGAACAGGCCATTGCCAGCGTCCTGCGCGGCGATACCTGGTTCGGCCCCGCTCCGGCCGCCGAGCCGGGCGGCAACCCTCGCAGCGACCCCGGCGGCGGCACCGCCGGGTCCGGCGCCTACCAGCCCAGTTCGCTCACACCGCGCCAGCTCGAGGTACTGGAACAGCTCAGCCTGGGCCGTTCCAACAAGGTCATTGCCCATCACCTGGGCCTCTCGGAGAACACGGTGCGCGTCCACGTGGCGGCCATTCTCGACCACCTGGGGGTGGTCAGCCGCGTCGAGGCGGTGCTGGAGGCGCAGCGCCGCGGCCTGGTCCAGAACGGCAGGTAAGCCATGGTCCTGCTCGTTCCCCGCTATGACGAACCGCGCCTGCTGGCCGCGGAGATGGAACTGATCGACCAGAGCTTCGGCATCGCCATGCTGGGCTGCGCGCTGGCCGGATTTATCCTCGCCCTTGGCCTGAGCATCGGCGGCGGGCATCCCGGCGCCTTTCCATGGGCCGTCGCGCTGGCGGCGGCGTGCGCGCTGGGCCACTTCGGGCGCCGCGCCATCGCCGAGCGCCTGAGCGAGGCCCGGGCCGGGCTCTATGCGCGCGGCATGACGGCCCTGCTGACCGTGATCGGCGGGCTGTGGGGCCTGGCGGCATGGCTCTACATGGACGTCCACTCGCCGGCCACGGTGATCTGCATCCTGTCGCTGATCGCCGGCATGAGCGCGGCGGCGCTGGCGGTGTTCTCGCCGTGCCTGCCGGTGGCGGTGGGTTTCTTCGTGCCGGCCATCGTGCCGGTATGGGCTGTCTTCATCGCCACCGGTGACAGCGCCTACCTGGCGATGTTCCTCGGCGCGCCGCTCTACCTGGCGGTGCTGATGGTCTTTGCGCGCAACTACGCGCGCGTGGCGCGCCATGCCATTGCGCTGCGCTTCGCCAACGTGGAGCTGATCGCGCGGCTGCGCGAGCAGACCGCGCGCGCCGAATCCGCCCAGCACGAGGCCGAGGAAGCCAATCGCGCCAAATCCGTGTTCCTGGCGTCGGCCGGCCATGACCTGCGCCAGCCGCTGCACGCGCTCGGGCTGTTCGTGGTCACGCTGGGCCGCTCAGAGCTGAGCGACAAGCAGCGTCAGCTGCTGGCGCATATCGAAGCCGCGGCCGGCGCCGCGCGCGAGATGCTCAACACCCTGCTGGACTTCTCCAAGGTGGATGCCGGCGTGATCACGCCGCAGCCACGCGCGTTCCGCCTGCAGCCCATGCTGTACAAGCTGGAGAACGAGTTTGCGCCACAGGCCGACGCGCGCGGCCTGTTCTACCGTACCCGCGACACCACCACCACGGTGTTCGCCGACCCCAACCTGGTCGAGCTGATCCTGCGCAACCTGATCGCCAATGCCATCCGCTACACCAACCAGGGCGGCGTGCTGGTGGCATGCCGGCAGCGCCGCGGCTGTGCCGTGC
>NZ_JBFTND010000253.1:0-9084 GCF_056397305.1 Cupriavidus sp. 05N40 | reverse complement strand
GCATCACTTCGTCGCGCAGCGTGGTGGCCTGCTTGAGCAGCTTCTCGATCTCCGCGCGCTCGAGCTTGGAGGCCCAGCGCAGCGTGGAGCGCAGGATCTCTATCTTYTCGATCAGTCCGGCATAAGAGATGGTGCTGCCGACACGGCCGCCCTGGTTGAACAACTTCATCTCGCGCCCCCTCGCTCCCCTTGGCTGTTCCCACCGCAATGACGCCCGGGCGATGGCCACGCGATGATCAGGCCATGCCCCGGACAACGCTCAGGCCGCACTCAGGCCGCACTCAACTGCTTCTGCACCAGCTGGTAGTACATGCCCTTGCGCTCCAGCAGTTCCTCGTGCCGCCCTTGCTCCACGATGCCGCCTTCGTACAGCACCAGGATCTTGTCCGCGCGCATGATCGTGCTCAACCGGTGCGCGATGATCACGGCTGTGCGCCCGCGCAGGATGTCCTGCATATTGCCGAGGATATTGCTTTCGGACTGCGTGTCCAGCGCCGAGGTGGCTTCGTCGAACACCAGCAGGCGCGGATCGTGGTACAGCGCACGCGCAATGCACAGGCGCTGGATCTGCCCGCCGGACAAGCCCATACCGCGCTCGCCCACCACCTGCTCGTAGCCCAGCGGCAGCTTGCTGATAAAGGCGTGGGCATCGGCCATCTTGGCCACTTCCTCGATATGGCGCCGGTCCGGGCTGTCGTCGCCGCAAGCGATGTTCTCGGCGATGGTGCCGGAGAACAGCAGGTTGCTCTGCATCACATAGCCGATCTGGGCACGGTAGTATTCCTTGTCGATCACGCTGAGGTCGTAGCCGTCCACCGTGATCTTGCCCTCGGTGGGCACATAGAAGCCCACCAGCATCTTGGCCAGCGTGGTCTTGCCCGAGCCGCTGCGCCCCACGATGGCCAGCAGCTCGCCGGGCTTGATGCTGAAGCTGATGTTCTCCAGCACATAGGACGTCTCATTGCCGCCATAGCGGAAAAACACCCCGTCCAGGCTGATCTCCCCCTGCAGATCGGGCAGCATCACGCGCGAGGGCAGGTCCTGCGGCTTCTGCTCCGGGTCCAGGTCGAGCACGTCGCCCAGCCGTTCCATCGCCACGCCGGCGTCATTGAGCTGGCCCCACAGCGACACCAATCCCATCAGCGGCGCCAGCACGCTGCCCATGAATGCGTTGAACGCGATGAGCTGGCCGATGGTCAGCTCCCGCTGCAGCACCAGGTTGGCGCCCACCCAGAGCACGGCGATGGTGGTCGCGGCATTGAGCAGCTGGCTGGCCAGCCCGACCAGGATGTGGAAGGCCTGCGCCTTGTACTGCAGCTCGAGCGCCTTGGCGTATTTCTTCTCCCACTTCAGGCGCACCGGCCGCTCGATGCCCATGCCCTTGACCGTCTCCACCCCGCCCAGTGTCTCCATCAGGTAGGAGCGCGCCTCGGTCGAGGTGGTGAACACCTCGCGCGCGTAGGCCTTTACCTTGGGCGTGGCCAGCACCGTGAGCGCGGCGATGGGCACCACGAAGGCCAGCAGCACCAGCGTCATCTTGACGTTGTAGAGGAACATGATGGTGAAGTAGATGAACACCATCAACAGGTTGAGCGCCGTCGTCACCGTGGACTCGGTCAGGAAGGCGCGGATGGTCTGGTTCTCCTGGAAGCGGGCAAAGATGTCGCCGGTCTTGCGCTTGGCGAAGAACGAGAACGGCAGCGACATGGTGTGCCGGAAGAAGTGCGACATCATGGCGAAGTCCATGTTGCGCACCATGAAATTGGCAAGGTAGGCGCGCACGGTGGACATCAGCTGCGAGAACACGTTGGAGACGATCAGCCCGAGGATCAGCAGGTTCAGCAGGCCCACGTTCTGGTGCACCACCACCCCGTCGAGGATGTTCTGGATGATCAGGGGCGGCACCACGCCCAGCACCTGGATCACGAACGTCGCGAGGAACAGATGGACGAGAATGCGCTTGTACGGCGCAAGGTAGCCAATGAAGCGCAGCCACGGCGAGCGCGCCACGGCCAGCTGCGTCATGCTCTCGCCCGCGGTGAACAGCAGGCAGGTGCCGCTCCACCCGCGCTCGAATTCCTCCACGCGCATCTTGCGGAAGCCCAGCGCAGGGTCGGCTACCCACACCCAGCGCTTGGACACGCCATACACCACCACATAGTGGTAGCCCTCCCAGTGCACGATGAACGGCAGCTCGAAGCCCATCAGCGAGTCGCGCGTGCACTGCACGCCGCGCGTCGTGAAGCCGAGCGATTCCCCCGCGCGCGCCAGGCTGTCCAGCGTGGCGCCCTGGGTGGTCACGTTGGCCAGCTCGCGCAGCTTGCCCAGCGTCATGGGAATCCCGTAGTGGCGGCAGATCATCGCCAGGCAGGCGGCGCCGCAATCCATTTCCTCGGCCTGCTCGACCAGCGCGAAGCGGCGGATCAGCCGTTCGCCCATTTCTGGCTTGGAGGCCAGGTCCAGCATCACCGGATGCTTGCGCCGCTCGGCCAGCTTCTTCTGGCGGTGCAGTTCGCGGTCGACAAAGCGGATGCGCTCCTCCAGCACCTCGCGCAGCTTGGGGTTGCGCTCGAGGATGAGCTGCACGGTCTTTTCCGGGATCACCAGCAGGCGGGCATCCGTGCCCGCGATCGCGGAAGCCATCTGCTCCTGCCGCATCACGCAGGCGCGCTCGCCGAAGATATCGCCCTGGCGCAAGGTGGCCAACGGATATTCCATGCCGTCCTCGGTGCGCACGATGCGCACCTCGCCCTGCCGCACCACGTACAGGCGGCGGTCTTCGCGCGCGTCCTGCTTCAGGATTTCCTTGCCGGCCGAGACGCGCTTCACCCCCACGCTACGTACCGCTTCCTCCAGCTCGGCCTTGTCGAGCTTGCCGCGCAGGTCGAACAGGCGCGCCACGAAGCCGCCCGCCGAACTGATCGCCACATAGCTGGCGACGAACGCCATGGCCGCGGGATTCTGCGCGATCATGGGCTCGGYCACGCCGCGCGGGATGAACAGCAACTCGGTCTTGGCCGACGAGCGCACCGAGGACTCATGCCGGTACTCCCGCAGCATGGCGATATCGGCAAACACCTCGCGCACCTTGCGCACGCCCAGGCTCACTTCCTTGCCATTGTCCTCGTTGAACACGCGCACCGAGCCTGACTTGACGACGAATATCCCGCCCGCCGCATCGCCCGCGTTGCAGATGGTTTCGCCGAAGCCGTAGCTCAGCGATTGCGCATGCTCCGCCAGCCGCTCCAGCTCCTCGCGCGAAAACGGCGAGAGTATCTCTACGCCCGCCAGGAAATCGGCAAGCGGCTGCAGTTCGGAGCTGGCTTCCATGGATTCGCGCTCCGCCGGCTAACGCGCTTCGATCACGTGTTCCTGCGCCCTGGCCATGAGCCAGTCCTCGCGCAGGAGCCGGCGCACCTCCGCCGCCACCTCCGCATCGAGCGTGGCCGGATGCTTGGCGCTCACCATGAAGATCTCGAAATTGGCGCGGTCCGCCGACGGGAATGGCCCGAGCAGGTCGCCCACGGCGGCGTTGAACACCTTGGCCTCGATATCGGTCTTCAGCGAGCCGCGCAGCACCTTGCCGATCGCCCCGCCGTGCTCGCGCGTGTCCGCCACGGAATGCTCGCGCGCCATCTCGGCAAAGCTGTCGGGGTCATCCTGCAGGTAGGAGATCAGTTCCTTGGCCTTGCCTTCGGCGTCCACCACGATGTGACTGATCTCGATGCTGTCGAACTTCGGCGAATGCAGCTTGAAGTAGGCATCCACCGCGCGCTCGTTGGTCACCTCCGCCATCATCTTTTCCTGGTAGAGGCTCTCGGTGACGAAGGCCTCGAACTCGTCCAGGCTGATATTGAGCGCGTCCAGGTAGTGGTTCATCTCCGTCGCGCGATGCAGGCCCTGCACGCGGCGGAACTGGTCGGCGCGCTCCTGGATCTCCTCGGGCGTGACGGCGATGCGCTGCTTGCGCGCCGCGTGCACGGTCAGCTTGTCCCGTACGATCTGCTCGATCAGGCCCTCGAACTGCCCCGTGAGCTTCAGGACCCGGATGAACTCCTCGACGCCGATGACCTCATCGTCGACCCGCACAATCGCTGTCATGTTCTGTACTCCTCGATCGTTGCCGCAAGCCGCACGCCCGCGGCCAACGCCCTCATGCCTGCCCCGCCGCCCTGCCTTGCCTGCTGTCTCGCCAGACGCACGCCGGCCCCTTCCCCTTCAGCCGGCCACCTGCCGGAACGGATCCAGCCCAAGGTCGATCAGGCGCCGCTCGCGCACCACGATTTCGGCCGTGGCGGTCATGCCGTAGCGCAACGGATACTTGCTGTCCGCCACCGAGTAGTACGTCTGCGCCAGCCTGATGCGGCCCTCATACACGGGCTGCTTGTTCTGCCCGACCAGCTTGGTCGCCGGAGAGATGTACTCCAGCGTGCCGTTGAGCAGCCCGTAGCGCTGGTAGGGGAAGGCATTGAACTTGAGCTTGACCGGCAGGCCTTCGCGCAGGAAGGCGCGGTCGCGCTCCGCGATCTCGATCTTCAGCACCGGGCGCGCGTCCTTGGGCGCGATGCCGCCCAGCGGCGCATTGGCCTGGACCTTGTCGCCGCRCTGCGTGGAGCTCACATCGGTGATGACGCCGGCCACCGGGGCCAGGATCAGCAGGAAGTTGTCCTTGTCGATATTCTCGAAGCGGATGCGCGCCGCCGCCTCGGCCACCAGGCGCGCGGTCTGCACCTGCAGGCGCAGCTTGTCCTCGGTATTGCTGATCTCGCGCAGCGCGGCGTCATACTGGATGCGCAGGTTGGTCAGTTCCTGGCTGCTGCCCTCGAGCTTCACGGTGGCCTGGTTGAACTCCTGGCTCAACCGCGAATCCAGTTCCGTCAGGCGCGATTGCGCGATGCGCAGCGTGTTCTCGGCCTCCACCGCCGCATTGCGCTTTCCCTCCACCTGAGATTGCGACACCCCGCCGCCGCCCGGCAGCGCGAACAGCCGTGCGTACCGCTCCTGCTCCTGGCGCGTGAACTCGCGCTGGCGGCGTGCGTTGTCCAGGTTGCTGCGTGCTTCCTGCAACTGCGCGCGCTGCTGCTCCGCCAGGCGCGTGGTGCCTTCCGCCGTGCGGGTCTCATGCAGGCGCTCGGCCACCTCGATCTGCTGCTTGAGCGCGGCCGCCTTGCGCTCCATCAGCACCTTCCTGTCGGGAAACTGCTTCCACTCGCGCTCGGAGTCCTGCAGCTTGAGCTGCGCCTCCAGCGCATTGGTGGCCGCCTCTATCGCGCCGCGCGCATTGAGCCGGGCCAGCACGTCGTCCTTGGACACGGGCTGCCCCTCGGCCACGTAGAGGTCGGCCAGTTCGCCGTCCACCGGCGCATAGAAGCGCCGCACCTCGGACTCGGGGGCCAGCGTGCCGTCCGCGGTGACGATCACGTCCGCATGGCCGACAAAGGACCACACCAGTGCGCACAGCACCAGCAGCACCATCACCATCACCGATATCTGCATGATCTTCAGCGGCTCGGCACTGAGAATGGCAATGCCTTCCGCGCTGTGGTCTTCCAGCGCCTCGTGCAGCGGCTTAAGGCGATTGCCGCGGCTGTCGTCCTTCATCGCCGTCTCCTCCGATCAACGCTAGCTTGGCCTTGAGCACGGCAGGGTYCAGCACCATGCGCAATTCCTGCAGCGAACGGCGCTGCAGCTCCGATTCCGAATCAATATCCTGCTGCACCTGGCTCCATTGGGCGGTGTCGCTGACCTTGAGCTGCTCGTAGATGCGCATGCCCTGGTGAGCCTGCGTGCCGGCGCTCGACAGCAGCCGCGCCTGCGTGCGGAACTTGCCCGAGATCTCCGGCTCGAGCCGCTGCTCGCCGCCGATCGCGCCGTCGCGGCGGTACTGGCGCCAGCTGGCCAGCGCACCGTTCATCAGTTCCTGGGCGCGCCGCAGGGCGGCGTCGTGGATGGCGGCCACTTGAGGCTCGATCGCCTTGACGAAGTATGCATCCTGCGCGGGATCGAGCATCGCGTAGAAAGTCAGCAGGCGCTCGTCGAAACCCTTGCCGCCATCCTCCTTGCGTACCTCGGCAAACTGCGCCGCCACGGCCTGCCGGCGCGCCAGCTCCTTGCCGGCGGCTTCGGCCCACGGGCCGCTCTTGATCTGCTGCAGGGCCGCGAAGGTGCCGGCGGTATCGCCCGCTTGCCAGGCCTTGTCGGCTTCGCTGTACTGGCGTGCCACCTCGGGCGTGGGCAGGCGGCTGGCGGCCAGCTCGCGATAGCGCGCCTGGAACGGGGGCGTGGCAAAGCCGGCGCCGGCCATCTGCGCCACCACCGGCCCGAGCGTCATCGCGCGCAGGGCCGTGTCGAGCGCCAGATACTGCCGCAGGTCCTCCTTGAGCCGGTCCAGGCCGCCGAGGCGGGGATACTTCTCCGCATAGTCCGCGAGCACGGCCTCCAGCGCCTGGGGCGTGTCGCTGGCGAGTCCCGTGGCCAGCGCTGCGTTGAGGCGGTCGATGGCGGCGAGGTAGACGGAGTCGTCGCTCTGCAGCTTGCGCACATTGCTCAGCGCGTCCGCGTAGGGATCCTTGAACGCCGGCACGTAGGCGGCGATGCGATCGAGCGCGCGCTGGTGCGCCGGAACGTCCGCGCTCCAGTGCTGCAGCAGCTCACGGATGCCGGCTTCGTCGGCATAGATGCGGATCGGCGCATCCACGCCGCCCCTGCCGGCGACGAAACGGTTGAGGCGCCCCATCCACGCCAGCTCATCCACCAGCGGGCGCGCGTCGGCGTTGTGCGCGCCGAGCGTCTTCATTTGCGCCAGGGCCGCATCCGCGCCGCCGAAATCGCGCGCGCTCAGCTTGCCCATCCATGCGGGCACGTAGGCGCGCAGCAGCGCCTCGGTGCCCATCACCTGAAACTGTGCGTTGTCCGCGTGCTTCGCGAGATACGCATCCGCCACCGTGGCTGCGCGCGCGTAGTCGCCGCTGGCCATCAGCGCCTTCATCTCGCGCTCGGGCGCGCCGCGAAAGTACAACACCAGCAGCACGGCGACCACGGCCACGACCACGGCCGCGCCCCAGCGCGCCGCGCGCCTGAGGCGCGCGCGCTCGCCGGCGCCGAAACTGCCGCCCAGCCGGGCCATGATGAGGCCGTACTTGCCCTGTGCCTGCGGCTTGTCATCGGTCTCGCCGTCTTTCGGCTGCGGCATGGCCTCCTGGTTGACCTCGTCTTCCTGCTGCGCGGCGTAGTCGACGCAGAAGATATCGAGGAAGGAGCCCGGCGCCGCCACGAACGTGGTCTTGTCGGGATCCTGCGCCGGCGCGGCTGCCTGGGGTGCCGGTGCAGGTACCGGCGCCGCCGCGGGCGATGGCACCGGCACCGGCGCGGGCGCGGCCACGGCGCCCGCTGGCGGGCTTGCACTGACTTCCGGCGGTGCCGCCGGCAGGCCCGAGCTGGTGATGGTCGCATCCGCGACCGGCTCGGTCCGTATGCCGACGCGATAGACGAAATGATTGCCGCCGAGGGCCACCAGGTCGTTTTCGCTCAGCGCGAGCGCATGTTCCTCCACGCGCGTGCCGTTGACGAAGGTACCGTTGGTGCTGCCCAGGTCTTCGATGCAGGGTTGCCCGCCCTTGAGGAAAATGTGCGCGTGTCGCCGCGAGACATAATTCACCTGGTGCGGATAGACGTCCCGGTAGCGCGCGAAGGTCTCGTCGGCCTTGCTGACGAGGAAGGGAAAGCCGGCGATTTCGATCGGCTGCAGGCCAAGATCGCCGCGCTCGGGCGTCAGCGTAAGCACGACCGGCGGGTATTCCGCCGCCGGCACCGGCGCGCGCGGCCGCAGATGCACGCGATAGGCCAGCGCCGCGCCAAATCGCAGTTCGTCGCCGTCGCGCAGGCGCGCCGGCTGCTGCGCCACCGCCACGCCGTTGATCGCCGTGCCGTTCTTGCTGCCGAGGTCCGCGATATAGGCCACGCCGTCTTCGGAGAAGATGCGCGCGTGCCGGCGCGAGAGCACGGTCACGACATCGGCGGGATAGGTGGCGAAAGGCGCTTCGGCACGCCCCACGGCAAACAGGCTCTCCTCGATGCGGATCTCGCCAAGGGCGGGATGCGTGACGGGCACGAGGACGATATCGAGCATAGGCGCAAGCACTTGTGCGAACCCCTGCCCCACCTTCGCCCGCGTCTCGTCAATCAGAGCTTCGTCTGGAGCCATGTTTCGCTACCACCAACAGCGCTTGGGCCATGCGCATGCGCCGGCGGCAAGCCATTTTCCATGGCGGCGCGGCAAACCCGAAAGACACGCTGCGCCGGGAACGTGCTGACTAAGGACATAGTAGGCCACGCTTGCAGGTAGTCAAACGCACGACTACCGGCCGGCGCGGCTATTTCGCATCCTGCTTCGACACCTGCTGCGGGTCGTCCTTCCCCGCATTGGCCACCGCAACGCTCGGCCACCCTCCGCCAAGTGCCTTGTAGAGGGTGACAGTATCGGCCAGGATTTGTTGGTGATTCGCCAACAACTCGAGCTGCGCGCTCAGCAGCGAGCGCTCGGTCTCGAAGACATCGAGCTGGGACACCACGCCTTCCTTGAGCTGCGCCTCGATCTGCGCCGAAACCACGCGTAACTGCGCCACCTGCTGCTGCAGTTCCACGCGCTGCTTCTTGTGGGCGTCGACATTGACCAGCGCATTCTCCACTTCCTCGAAGGCGGTGATCACGGTGCGGCCATATTCGCTCTCGGCCACCTTGGTCTGCGCTTCCGAGGTCTTTACGCGGGCGCGCACGCCGGGGTCCAGCATCGGCAGGTTGATGCTCGGCATGAAGCCGAAAGTGAAGGACTTGAGCAGGTCTGACAGCGCGAAACTGGAGGTGCCGCCGCGCGCGGTCAGGCTGAGCGTGGGCAGCTGCGCCAGCCGCGCCTGGCCAACCAGGTTATACGACTCGAGCACGCGGTACTCCGCCGCGATGATGTCCGGGCGGCGCGAGAGTAACTGCGAAGGCAACCCGGCCGGCACGGCGGGCAACTGCACGCGCTCCTGCAGGCGCCCGGGCGCCACCTTGAACACGCCCGCCGGCACACCCACGAGCGTGCCC
>NZ_JBFTND010000252.1:0-9142 GCF_056397305.1 Cupriavidus sp. 05N40 | reverse complement strand
GTTCCCTGACACCGCCCGGATGAGGCTGGTTTTGCCAACTCCCGCCTCGCCGAGTAGCGCGATTCTCCATGGGGCCTCAGCCTTTAACGTTTCCTGCCAGTATTGCAGGGTCGCGCGCAACGATTCCGAAGATGAAGTTGGCCAATGCGAAATGATTGAGGCCGCGTCGCGGATGAGGTGGCGGACGGCGTCGCGAGTGTCTTGAAATCCAGGCGTCACAACAGCACTCCAGTGTGAATTGAGATGCCAAGCAATTGCTCCGCCAGCTGAATGGAAGTCGACCCAGCCCCGATTGCTTGTTCCCACTGCATTTCGCTAAGCAAGACGGTCGCCGCCTCCCGGCCCGGGGCTATCGCCACTGACGCAATCGCCGAGCCGCAGTTGTCTATCCCGAGTGCCTGGCGCACTTGTCGTTCGAGCGGGGCGAGCCGGTCAACCAGCAGAAGCCTTTCACCGCCCAGCCACTCGGATAGCTGCTTCAGCTTGCTGCCGTCAGACTCACCGGGAAGCTTGAATGCGTGGTCGAGGCTGCGGGAAAATGCCACACTTGCAATCGCCAAAACGCCGGGTCGCCGCGCAACGGTGACAATATCAATGTGTTCGCGGTGCAAGTCCTGGGCAACGAGCTCGAAAGCGTGACTCAACAGGCAGCCATCAATTTTCGATGCGATGCGCTCGAGTCGCTTCGTCTCCGCGTCGAGGGAACTGCGGACGCATGCGAGGTGCTCTGAGATAGAAGCGGCCAGTTGTCCTTGCGCGCCTCCATCGTATCTACTCCCCGATAAAGCGTGTAGCCATTGATGCATCCGCCGGTGGTGTTGCCCCAGGACATCCCGCAGATCTTTCTCAAGGGAGGCGCGCCGCTGCTCCAGCACCAGATTCGCTTCGCCGATCCACCGGCTGGTGACCCGGCATACCCCTTTGTCGACGCCGAGTCCTACCGCCATGGAGAGAATCGTCGTGGCGGCAATCGTCCAGAGCGTGTCATCCACGACCGCGGAGATTAGCCATCCCGCGACGATGGCCGCTGCTGTGGATGAGATGCTTCGGAACAGAAGACGTGCGTGACGGTGCGACTTGACACGATGCCTGGCAAGCTCGAGTTGAGATACGTCAATTGAATCGTTATCGAACTGCCGTGCCCCGATGTCTGAAGCAGGAGGAAAGCTGGCCATATCGTTCGTTGTCGCCTCATTTGCCTGTAGCGCCAGGGGAAGCCATCCGGCGGCGTCGGTAAGCCCGTGCTCATCGAGCATGCCTCGCCAACCACGGCTAATAGCGTCTGCTGGAGAGGGCTCCGACAGCGCGTCGTCTATGAGACTGGCTATTGAATCCGCCGCAGCTTCAAAGCGGGATTGAAGCAAGTCAAGACTCCGGGCAAGCAGCCGGGCCGCCGTTGACCTCTGCAGTTCAAGGGAGTTTACGGCCGTCATCGCGGCATCGCGAAGTTGCCGGACGGAATCAGAGGCCTCGTCGATACACCCTCGGGTCAACTGAACATACATGTGGAGAAGGCTGGCCGGGGCCTGGAGGCGAGCCGATGCGACGCCTGAGGTCAGCAGGCGCAGAACGGCGGACTCTGCGGCCATCACATTACTTGACCGTTCGAGTGACGCGGCGGATACGCCAGGCGGTAGCACTGCGCCATGCCGTGCCAGCCACGCGGCCCGTGCGTGTATCGGAGTTACCTCGATGGCATCGATGCAGAAGCGTTGATAGATTCGCTCTGCGATGCGAGCGCCCAGTTGAGCGACGTTCCGGTTGCCCGACGCATGTCCATCCCCGCCAATCAACAGGTCAAGATCTTCATCGTGCCGCTTCACATTCAACAGTACCGCCAGGCGGCCCCGCAGCGGACCAGCTTGCGCAAGGCTGTCGAACGCCCCCGGTGCCATATCGTCATCCGTTAGTACCAGGACGAGCGTGTCGGGCCACATTGATCTGTCCCACCGCTGCGCCATGACGCCGGCATCATTGGGAGGGCTCTTCGCTACGCTTGCTTCCTGGACAAGGAGACACGCCGGGGTGTTTGCGATGGCACGGTCGGTTGGGTTCTCGCGCCGTGCCGGCGCCAGCTCAAGTGCTTGTGCCTCTCGAGCAAAGAATGCGGGCGAGCCGAAGAGGGCTTCCCTGGTGGTTGTCTTCCCGGAGCCCTCCGGCCCGACGAACAGGACAGATGGGGGATAGCCGGCGTCGGCAATACTTTCATACCCGCGCTCGAGCGCATGGGAAATGCCATCAACCTGTGAATGCAGTGTTCTGGCCCATATGCGGGACCGTTCAAGAAGTTCACTTGACGGCATTGACCCCGCCAAGGATAAGTCGCCAAGCGTATGTGCAAGGTTGCGGGAGACGTCGCCGAGCCGGCTCAGCACGGCGCGAATCGAGTCACGCTGCGCCTCCTGGAACTTTGCTGCCGCGGCACCAACGGCACGTGCGGTTGATAGTGCCGCATCGAGTTCTCGTTTGGCACAAATTGAACCGCTTGTCAGCAAATGGCGAGATGCGGCATCGGGTTCGGGCACGCCGCCAATACCGAGTTGAATAGTCATAAACGAGCCTGGCCACGAGAGATAGTCCGCGCATGCCTCTGGAGTCGTGGTTTCCAACTCGGGGTGGGGCTGGCGCGTGAAAGGTCACTCCATACGGCCCTCGGTATCTCGCTGCCGAAAGCATAGTCGAGTGGGGGCACGGATCAGGACGAGCGGGCGTCAAAGGCGGCCTTCGAAAAAAATGACTGCCTGATGCTGCCGAGGAATCCAAAGTCGAACGCGTTCTTTTTCCCAGGCAAGAAAAGCGGCGCGCCTCCCATGAGAATGCGCGCCGCGAAAGCAGCAGATGTCCAAGCTACTCGCCGCCCTGGCGTCCAATACAGGGCTCTCATGCTGCCGGCAACGGGAGGCGGGGGCCCCCAATTGCATTGCGAGGAGCGCTAGTCTAATGACAGCGCTGGCTACTTATCGGTCTTTCTGGTTTCAGATTCAGCCAAGGCATGGCTGAAAAGCCGCTACATCGCCCGCCGACTCGCGGAGCGACCACGCGGAACGTTTGGCCTTCGGCCGCCCAATGCTGGCGGAGCGAGAAGGCAATGCGACGATGGCTGGCCGAACGACGCCGGATGTTGGCCTGTGATTCATCAAATCTGCGGGGGCTAACGAGGCATTGCGCTGCTACAGTGATGCCGACGGGAATCGGGTGGCGTGTGGACTCTACAGATGTGTCAGCGAGGTCCCAGGAGGCCACGGGCCGAAACCCGTCTGGAAAGGGCAACACGGCCTTTGTGACTGAGGAAGAGTGCAATGAGTTGGACGGTAGACGAGATGGCAGAGCGCGCGGCAAGAGAGTTGCGCGATGGCGAGTTCGTGGAGTTGGGCCCGGGCTTGCCTGCCTTGGTGGCAAATCATATCGATGTCGCGAAGGAGGTTTGGGTTCATTCCGACGATAGGCTGCCAGGCATGGGCCTATACCCGACGGACGACTACATGGATGCCGATATCCTCGACGCCGGGCGAGGTGGAAAGCGCGTTGGACGGCAACTCACTCCCTTCCATTCGACGCAATCCTTCGCGGCAATGCTGAGTCCTACGGCGGATGTCGCAATCCTGGAGGCTCTCTGTGCCAGTAGCGCGGGCGAGTTCATTGAGCCAGAAAATACCATCGCCCGGCGTAAGACCGGCGGCGCACTGGGCAACGCGACATATGGCGCGGGACGCATCATTCTGCTCGTCCGAGAGTCGGGACTCGTGCATGGCTGCGGTGGGCCGTCACATATCGTCGACGCCCTGGGCGGGCATGGAATGGTCGAGCGGGCTGCGAATCGAATTATTACCGAGTGGGCCGTGCTTGATGTAACGTCTGGCGGACTGCGGTTGGTCGAGGCGGCGAGTGGCGTCACTCGCGGAGAAATACAAGCGAAGATTGGCTCGCGACTGCTTGATTAAACCGAGTGTGGAGGTGGCGAACCGGAGGCGCTTCGGCGTGCCGAAACCATTGTCCGGAACGCCAGATGCGAGTCTCGCCACGAACCGCCGCAAGAGCGATGCGTGGCGAAACCCGGGTCTTGCGCTAAGTAAGTCCAGGGGCGAATGCGCCCTTCATCGGCGCGGCGCTCCCGCTGCTCATGAGGTGACCGGGTGGCCTGGAGTGAATGCGCCAAAGGTACCCGCATGCACATCCTTGCTGAAATGTTCGAGCCAGTCGGATTCGTCACCAATAAGATACTCGCGCGAAGTGCCGGCCGAGAGACGGCGAATCGTAATCCATCCCTGCAGGCCAAATATTTCGTCGCTCTTCGGGTCGGTGGTGTCGACTTCGACAAGCACGAAGTCATGCTGAGGCAGGCTGTGCCGCTCCAGGAAGGAGAGGAAGCGCGAATGCTCGGACGGGTCGATCAGTTCCATGGTTGAATCCTTCATACATTTGTGACTGCAGGCCAGCCGGCAAGCGCGGCCCCCGGTTATCCCACGCCCCGCAAGCTTCATGCATAAGGATCGAAGCGCGGCGGACCTGAGTGCTTTAACTCTAGCAATCCCAAGCCGATGGAGACAGCCCGTAGTTCGAGCGGATGAAGACAACCACATTGTAGTTTCGGCCAAATGCCGAAGTCGACGCCTGTGATGGGGAGTCAGCAAGTGGCGGGCCGGAGGTAGCCGCGTTGCGTTGCAGCGTGCGTTGCTGCCGAGAGCGGGAAGACGAGCGTACCGTGAGGACAACACGGGCATGCGCCAATTCCGCAGCAAAAGCAGTCAACGGTATGAGGTAGCAACGCAATCGCGCCAGGAGGCCTTGTAGCCGTGGGTTCGGAACACTCGCTTGACTCTCGACCGGGCCGGCCGCCGCCGTGTCGTTTTCCATCTGGACCACGGGCCGTGTGCCCTCGAGGCGATCAGCGAGCCACCATGGCCGAAGCGTTCACTTGTATGGCAGATACTTGGTGCGCTGTGAGCCTATCCTGTTCCAAGACCGATCGCGCGCTCTCCTCTTGGCAAGGTCCACCAAGTGCTATCCGGCAGGGCCGACTGGCAGTTCTCCCAGGTAGCGCGCTGCATGGAGCAGCCATGGCATCGCAGCAGTTGAAAGATATCGTTCAGTTCCTTCGGGACCGTAATTCACAAGTCCCGGCTCAGCCAACGCTGGAGCAACTCCGAACGCACGCGGACAGGATCTACAACGAAATCGACGTCCCGCAAGGCGTTCGCTTCCTTGACGGCAACGAACTGCCGGGGACGTGGACGGCGTCCTACGGAGCGCAACGCAACCAGGCTGTCCTGTATCTCCACGGCGGCGGCTATGTCATGCATACCCCAGCGCAATACCGAACGCTGACGGCGGCCTTGTGCATCGAGACGCATCGGGATGTCTTTGCGGTTGACTATCGGAGGGCACCTGAGAACCCTTTCCCTCTCGCACTGCGCGATGCGCTCAACGCCTACCAGTGGCTGTATGACCGGCTTGGTGAGGACCCTTCCATTGTCGTGGCAGGAGACTCGGCTGGCGGCGGTCTCGCCGTGGCTCTAATGCTGCTGTGCAATCAGCGGGAGATACCGCTACCGAAGGGGGTCTTTCTCATCTCCCCCTGGACTGACCTCACCATGAGCGGTGACTCGATCCGCGCAAAGGCGGACGTCGACCCCATCATTTCAATGGAAGGGCTCCAGGCGTTCGCGCGTAGTTACCTGCAAGAGGACAATGACCCGCGGAACCCTTTGGCATCGCCCCTCTTCGGCGACCTGGCGGGCCTGCCACCAATGCTGATTCACGTCGGAGGAGACGAAAGCCTGCTGGATGATGCGACGAGGCTTGCGGCGCGAGCCGGCGCCGCCGGCGTCGATGTCACCCTCAAGGTCTGGCCTGGGATGTTCCATGAATGGCATATGTGGCACACGCGCTTACCGGAGGCAAGATCTGCGGTTCTCGAGGGTGCCGCGTTTATCCGTGGACGATTCGACGCCTGAGTGGCAGCGGTGCGCCGCACCGTGAAGTGCGGCGAGGTGAAAAGAGCAGCGGCGGACAAGGCGAATGCAAGAAGGCCCCGGATGGGGCCTTCTTGCATGTCTATCGCGATGTGGTCAGGCTGCCAGGATCCGGTGAGGAGGCCCCGCTGGGCAGGGTGAGGACAATGCCGGCGATGAGAGTCAAAACCCAGGAGTCTGCTAAACAGCGTACTTCAGCGCTGCGTTCAGCACGACAGCCATTGCGAAGCTGATGGCCCACCAGGAGACGGCGAAGGGAATCAGATTCACCAGGAGATGCCTCACCGAGTTGTGCTGCTGCTGCATGGACGCAGCGTGGATGGCTGAAGTGTTCATGATGTCCTCGTCTGTCCGATACGGCCTGTTCTTCTGTTTTCGGCCGACTTGATTACTTGGCATTGGCGCCGCACGTACAGTGCTGCGGCGGTGAATTCATTATCGGAGATGAAGGCCCGTGCCGTTAGTTATGAGATGCAGCAGTTTCAGCCAAACTGCTCGCTACCGAAGCCACTTACAGGAGAGGGCCCACCAATGCACATGGCCGAGATGGGGCGCGAGGGTTGTCGAGCTTTTAATTGGGCCTGATACGGTACCTTGGTGCGCGAATGTGTAACTGGCTGCTGCGATTGCGAGCAGCAGCGCCAGGAGATGGAGAGCCTGCATGGCGTCCTCATGACACCTGAGTTGTGTGGACGCACGGTAGTCCGACCATTTGGACACCACCAGCCTCCTGGCAGTTATCGAATCAGGAATGGACCTTCCTGCTGGTTTGGACAGCCCACACTCATCTCCCCATGGCGCAGCGTGCCGGTTCAACGTCTCATGGTTTATCAGGGGGATTTCCTGCGTACACCTGCATGGAACTCAAAATGAGAGACGACGCTAACGGCCAATATTGACAGCGCTACGGCCAGGGCCGCTCGCGCATGGCGATTACTGTCTAGACTCTGCAACTGGAACTAGTGCTGGGCAATGAGTAGCGTACGCGTGCCTGCCGATGCCTCGGTGCGCAGGCTGCCATGGATAGCGCTAGTCAGAGCAAGCCCCGGACAACCGGCGAGGGCGCCGGCGAGTCATGGTTAAGGGACCAGTGGGGACAAAAGGCTAACGACGGGAGCATTGCCTCAGCTCGCGGTTGAGTGTGCGCCGCCAGCGGTCCCCGAGTTGGGAGTAGAAAGATGATTGAACTGATAAGTATGCATGGCACGGCAGGAACCGGCATTCTGGAAGTCCGCTGCAATGATGATACGCCGCAAGATGTCTTCCTACGGTTCGTGCGCGCAAAGGTCAGCATGGAGAATCTCCTTTCAGCCTCCGCGATACTACAGACCTCGAGAAGAATGGCGCTGGACGGCGCATCGCTTCGATGGGAAGTGAAGCTTCCCGACATGCCTGCCCACCTTGCGCTTGCCCGCGCGGCACTCGACGTCATGGGAATTGCCTACCTGGATAAGGCTGGCCCCTTGCTGCAGGCCGCGAATGGAAGGAGACCGCCGCCAATTTCCCGGTAGCGATTGTTGGCAATCCGATGGCGGCAAAGCTCATCCTACAAATCGAGTGGCCCATCTCGGGAGAAACTCACCGGAAAGTCGTCGGTTGCTTATGTGGCCGACGCCAATATCAGGATTGTTCATGCGGAAGAGAGGCATTGTTGTTTTGGTCGCATTGATGCTGATGGCATTGAGGCTTCCGCTGGCGGAGGCCCTGACACTCGGAACTGGACTGCGGGAAGTCGATGCCGACTTGGCCAGCGTTGTACAGCGGCCCATCGAAAGGCGAAAGGAAGGCCGCAGTGATGACAAATCTCATATCGTCCTGGWGCGGCGCTCAATTGTCGTTCCCAACGGGCCGTTCGCACATCGCTTTCTTCAACTCGAAATTGACCGCGCCGTCACGCGTGCTGGAGGGGACGCGGCAATTCGCGTTGGAGAGAGGGAAGAGGAGGCGTATACAGAGGTGGTGGACGGTGTTACTTATCCAGCCATTAATCTGGTAGTCGACATCCTTATCGTAAAGCACAGGTAAGCGCTCCGGTCCTCCGATTTCCTGAGGAAATTGGTGGCGGTTGCATCCTTTAAAGAGCCTAGGGAGTCGCGCATTGCAAGACCAAGCATCAATAAACTACGTTCTGACCTTGAAAGACCCTCGCATGCTCCGCGAGTTGACCGCGAGCCTGGCCGAGGCGTGGTCTGACCTCCAAAACCCTTTCTCGCTCATCTACGACGAAATGCTCGCCTGTGGTCTCTCCGCCAGCGTATCGTCCTGCTTGCTGCGGAGTTCACTTTCTGTCGACATAGCGAGCGCCGGCAGTTGTGGGGAGAAGGCTCAGCTACGCGTATCGGCACGCATTGATGCGTCTGCGATTGAACGCAACCGCGAGTGCCTCGAAGGCATACTCTTGAACGTGGTCTTTCCCAGCTTAAGGCCGACGTGCGATTTCGAGGTACACGAACTCGACAGATGATGTCCGGGCGCACCGGAGAAAAATCGAGGTGACAAAATCGCCCGCATTGTGCGTGACGGCCTATTTGCGATGGTCGCGCTAATTTAATTATGGACTCTTATTATTAATATCATGAGGCTGATTGGTAAGTCGCTATTCAGGTGTTCGATTTTCGTTTCCGCGGCCTGCGTCGGTTTGGCTGCTTGCGTAGCTCCGATTCAACGATACGAAGGTACGCCGGAGGTCCGGTATGGAACCGGTGGTGCCAGAGAGGTTGTCGACGGTGTGGATGTATGGACACATGGGGAGCCTCCCAGAGCATACGAGAGAATCGGCTACACAAGCGTGGAAAGCCCAGAGGGGTGGATTGGGAACCGTATTCTTCTGTCTCGCATAGCGGGGCGAGTGCGCGAGGCAGGGGGTGACGCTGCCCTGCTTGGAGAGGCGCGAACAAGGCTCGAATCGCTTCATAAGGCCGGTGGCCAGATGCTTGCGGAGAATCGGCGCATCGTGGAAATCACTATCATTCGCTACCGATAAGTTCCGGTCGCCGGTTCGGATGTCCTGCGGCGCAATGAAGGTATCCGCGCCCAAAGCCGTGCCACGGATAGCACGTGCGTCGGCCGTCGCAGTGCTTCGCACCGGCACTGAAGCTGCACCCCGCTGCGGCATCGGGAGCCGGCAAGTGTCTCTGAGTTAACAGCCCATGGCAGGCTGAGGGTGGCAC
>NZ_JBFTND010000251.1:0-9180 GCF_056397305.1 Cupriavidus sp. 05N40 | reverse complement strand
GCCCCGGCGTCCGGCGCGCGCGGAGCGGCGCCATGAGCCGCCGCGCGCTGCTGGCCGCCGTGCTGGTGCTGGCTTGCCTGCTGGCGATGTTGCCCGCGCTGGCCGCGCCCGGCGACGGGCCGGCAAGCATGGCGCGCGCCCACCTGGAACCGCCCGGACCGGTCGCGGCCGGACAGCCCGTGCGGCTGGTGGTGGATGCGCTGACCACCAACTGGTTCACGCAGGCGCCGGTCTTTCCCGCGCTGGATATCCCGGGCGCCATCGTCAGCCCGCCGGGAGACGATGCCAGCAACCTGAGCGAGGACATCGGCGGGCAGCGCTGGTTCGGCGTGTCGCGCAGCTACATCATCACGCCGCAGTCCGGCGGCGACCTCGCCATTCCGCCGCTGGAGCTGACCCTGCAGGTGGGCGAGGCCGCCGGCCCGGTCAAGGTCAGGACGCCGCCGCTGACCCTGGCGATCAAGGCAGTGCCGCGCCCGCCCGGCGCCGGGAATGCCATCGGCACCGTGCGCCTCGAGGTGCGCCAGACGCTGGACCGTGACCTGCGGGCGCTAAAGCAGGGCGACGCCTTCACCCGCACCATCGAGATCAGCGCGGACGGCGTGCAGGCCATGCTGCTGCCACCCACCGTGTTCGCGCCGGTGAGCGGGCTGGCGGTCTATCCCAAGGCGCCGCGCGTGGAAGACATCAGCCGCGAGCGCCAGGGATTCCTCGGCGGCCATCGCATCGATGCGGCCACCTACGTCGTGCAGCGCCCCGGGCGCTACACGCTGCCGGGCGTCAGCGTGCAATGGTGGGACGTGCGCGCGGGCCGCTTGCGCACTGCCAGCGTGCCGCCGCTGCATTTCAGCGCGGCGGCGGGCGGGGGCTACCAGCCGGCCGTCGCCATCCCGGGCGAGTCCCCGGCGGCGCTGGGTGGCGGCACCTCCCGCTTCGCTGTCCGGCAGGTGGCGGGGGCCATCGTCGCGGTTGCGTTGCTCGCGTTTGCGGCATGGCTGCTGCTGCCACGCCTGCGCCTGCTGTGGGCGCGCGCGCGGGCATCGCGGCGACGGCGGCTGCTCGCCCGGGACGGGTCGGAGCGGGCTGCCTTCATGCGGCTGCGGCGCGCCTTGCGGGGCAGCGGGCAGGGAGCGCCCGGCGCGCTCTACGCCTGGCTGGACCGGCTGGCAGCGAAGCGGGGCAGTGGACTGGCTGGTCCGGCCACGCTGGCCGATGCCGGGCGTGCTGCCGCGCGTGGGCCTTTCACGGAGGCGGGCCAGGCGTGGCTTGCGAGCAACTATGGTGGCGCGCAAGCCGTGGCGGCGGGCCCGGCCGTCGATGCGGCACTCGACCGGTCCCTGGATGAGGCCCGGCACGTGCTCGCCGCGCAGCCGCCGGCGCGGCGCGGCCATGCGCGGGAACTRCCACCGCTCAACCCCGGCGGCGAGCAAGCGGCTAGCAGGCAGCAAGCAGGCAGCAAGCAGGCAGTTAGCAGGCAGCTAGCAGGCGCTAGCAGGCAGCTAGCAGGCGGGGCATGAGCGGAACAGAGGCCGGCCAGGGGCGGTGGGATATGTCCTTGCCGAAAATCTTTGCCACCGGCCGGGAAAACATTCAGTTCAGGCCAGGTGCGATCCCCCGCAGAATACTTCGCACGCCCGCGCGGCGCCCGGCGTTGCCGGCGCCACGGCATCCCCGCCCACGGTCCGAGGTGAACCCAATATGCGCCCCACGCTGACCAAGCAATTCGCCATCGCCTTGCCGCTCCTGCTGGGCGCGGCGCACGCGCAAGCCACCGAAGGCGCGCTCGGGCGGCCCGTCACGGGCACCAGCGTCACGCCCAATGCGGGCATCGTGGCGCCGGAGCCCATCCTCGCCGTCAATCTCGGCGAGATCTACCTGAACGGTTCCATCGGCGGCGGCCGGGAAGTGCCGATCGGTGGCCAGACCACGCTCGGCGTGGATGGCAAGGTGGCCTTCACCCTGGCTACCATCATGAAGGTGTGGGACACCAAGACCGGCGCGTGGAATTTCGCTTCCAGCTTCACGCTGCCCTATGTCTGGACCCAGGTGAACGCCACCGTGGCGGTGGGCCGCCTGCAGGGCGGCAGGCAGGACACGGCATCCAACCTGTTCGACATCGCTTTCACGCCGGTCATCGCCGGCTACCACTTCTCCAAGACCGAGCACATCGCCTTGAGCTTCAATATCTGGGCTCCCACCGGAAAGTACGACGCCAGCTCCCTGGCCAATCCCAGCCTCAACAACTGGACGTTCATCCCGCAAGTGGCGTACACCCGGATCCTGCCGCAGTACGCAATGCAGATCAACGTGGTGGCGGGCCTGCAGTTCTACACGCGCAACAGCGCAACGGACTACCAGAACGCGCCGCTGTTTACGCTCGACACGATGCTGACCAGGCAGTTCGGCCATGGCTTCGGGGCCGGCCTGATCATCGGCACCACCCAGCAGCTTGGCAACGATACCGGGCCCACCGCCGACCGGCTCAATGGCTTTCGCGGACACGACTGGGCGATCGGGCCGATCGTGACCTACGACAGCAAGATCGGCGCGAAGAGCATGCTCTCGCTCGGCCTGCGCTGGGTGCCGACGGTATCGAGCCAGAACCGGCTGAGCAGTACCAGTACCTTCATGGGAACCGCGACTGTCGTGTTCTGACGAAAAAGGGCTTGGCCAGCCCCCTTCGCGCGTTCCCTGCGGATCAGGCGAATTCGATTTTTTCGCTACCCGAATGGGTGATGGCATTGGGCCGGTTTTGCCGCCGGGTGGCACCGCCATCGCGCCGCCTGTCTGCCGCGCAGCACTTTCCCCTCTTTTGTGCGCTGCCATGTGCTGCCGCGCTCTCTCGCCTACGAAAACTTTCACTACGGGACACGCTGCCAGCACCTACAAATTAAGAAGCTAATTTTGCTTAGCTAAGTCGCAAATCGGTAAGCCGGAGACGCAGGGGCGAAGGCGTCCGCGAGAACGCAGCCCCGGCCTTCATTCTGATAATGGCAACGAAGGTAAGCCCTGCAATTGCCAAACCAAAGGGGCGGCGGTGGCGATTGGAATGCGAAACACGACGGATGCCCTGACCACGTCAGGCCGAAGGACCAAGGGCGCGAGCCGGCCGCCCGCCGTGGCCCAGTTGCGCGACAGCAGGGCCGCGCCGATGCCGCGCGGCCACACGCGCTACCTGCGCACCTTTGTCGACCTGGCCGAGCGCGGCACGGTGCACGCCGTGGCCCAGGCCAACGGCATCCAGTCCTCCTCGGTGCTGTACCACCTGCAGGCGCTCGAAGACCGCCTTGGCGCGCTGTTCATACCAGGCGCGGAGAAGGGCGCGCTGGTGCCGACCGCCAGGGCGCTGGAGATCCTGCCCAAGGTGCGGCGCATGCTCGGCATTCTCGACGATGCGTGCTCCGGCCGCGCGCCGCCGCTTGCCGACTGCGTCGGGCTGGCGCGCGTGCGCCTGGCGGGGCCGATCGATCTCGCCGCGGAGCTGGTGGTCAAGGTGGTCAGGACCACGGTGCCGGTCAGCCGGCTCAGCTTGTCGCATGCCAGGCAAGGCCAGGCGGAGCCCGGCGGCGACCTGGAGATCGTGGTGTCGCTGGGCGAGACCCGCCTGGAGGGCAGGGGCTGCACGGTGGCCAGGATGCAAAGCTCGCTGATTCCGGTGTTCTGCCGCTCGCATGCCGGCCCTCGCTGTGCGGCTGGCGGGGCCGCGCCATGCCTGATCCCGGAAGCGCTACTCGGCCTCTCCGGCCAGATCGACAACTGGATCCACACGGTCAGCGCGCTGGGCGCAGCGCGGGTTTCATCGCTCTCGATGGAGGCGCTGCTCGATCTCGCGCAGGCCAGGCCGGCGGCCATCCTGCTGCCTGCACCGGGACTGGAAAGCGCGCTGCAGGCACGGGATTTCGCCGTGCTGCCCACGTCCGGCCTGTTCGGCCAGCCGCCGCCGGTGGAGYTGTGCATCGCTGCCATCGCGCACGATCCGGCCTTGCGCCGCACCGCGCACAGGGTACGCGCGCAGTTGCAGCGCAGCCTGGCGGCGGCGCTGCCCAATGCCCGCTACGACACGGAAGCCGCGGTGCCGGCATGAGGCTGGCCGATGCCGTACCGCGACGATGAAATCATTCAGATCGAAGGCGCAAAGAATTGATTTCCGTTTTGCCGTGCGATTTGCGAGCATGGCTGCGCAGTTGTGAGGATATCTTTGCATTGCCTACGGCAGGAGGCGGGATGGGACGGAGCCGGAACAGCAAACGGCGCAACGAGGCGATGGCCGGGGCCAGCACGGCAAACGCGGCCATGGCGCCGGCGGCGGCACTGCCGGCCAGCGCGGCGCTGCGGCGCCGCAGCGTTCTGCTCGGCGGCGCGTTGCTGTGCGTGGCGGTGGCGGCAGGCGGCGCATTTTCTTACTGGCGGGGCGGCACGGACGCGGCCCGGCCAGTCGGTGTGCAAGCCGGCGACGGCGTCCACGGCCCGGCCGGCATGGTGCATGTGCCCGGCGGGGAGTTCCTGATGGGCAGCGACCACAAGCTGGCGCAGCCCAACGAGCGGCCCGCGCACAAGGTGCGCGTGCACGGTTTCTGGATGGACCAGCACCACGTCACCAATGCCGAATTCCGCAAGTTCGTGCAGGCTACCGGCTACGTCACCACCGCGGAGAAGCCGCCCGACTGGGAAACCCTGAGGGTCCAGCTGCCGCCTGGCACGCCGCGGCCGCCGGACAGCGCAATGGTGGCGGGTGGCATGGTGTTCGTCGGTACCGCCGGCCCGGTGCCGCTGCAGGATTACTCGCGCTGGTGGCGCTACGTGCCCGGCGCCGACTGGCGCCATCCCGGCGGCCCCGACAGCAGTATCGCGGGCAAGGACGATCACCCCGTCGTGCAGGTCTCCTACGAAGATGCGCAGGCTTATGCGAAGTGGGCCGGCAAGCGGCTGCCCACCGAGGCCGAATGGGAGTTCGCCGCGCGCGGCGGCCTGGAGCAGGCCACCTACGGCTGGGGAGACCAGTTCGCGCCCGACGGCAAGCAGATGGCCAATGTCTGGCAGGGCCAGCAGGCGCAGCCATTCCCGGTGGTCAGCGCCAAGGCGGGCGGCGCGCTCGGCACCAGCGCGGCCGGCACCTTCCCGCCCAACGGCTATGGCTTGTCCGACATGACCGGCAACGCCTGGCAATGGGTGGCCGACTGGTATCGCGCCGACCAGTTCGAGCGCGAGGCCGTGGCCAGGCGCACCATCGATTCTCCGGCGGGTCCCGCGCAGTCGTGGGACCCGGCCGACCCTGGCGTGCCGGTGACGGCGCCCAAGCGGGTCACGCGCGGCGGCTCCTTCCTCTGCAATGAAGACTATTGCCTGAGCTACCGGCCCAGCGCCCGGCGCGGCACCGATCCGTACAACAGCATGTCGCACCTGGGTTTCCGGCTGGTCATGGACGACGCCAAATGGGAGGCCCTGCGCGAGCAGGGGCAAGCGGCGCTGGCGCAGGCCACGGCGGGCCAGCCTGCCGCGCGCCACTGAGGGAGGAGCCGGCCATGCCGCGTTTCACGTTGTTGTCCTGCCACGCGCGCCGATGCCAGGCCGCCGGGCTCGCGGCCGTCGCGCTGGCGGCGGCGCTGGCAGGCTGCGCGGGGCCGCCAGCGGACAGCGGTGGCGGGGCGGCGCCGGTGCGGGCGGCGCAGGCAAGTACCGCCGCTGTCTTGCCATCGTGGCGCGACGGCGCCGCGCGGCAGGCCATCCTCGCCTTCGTGGCCGATGTCACGCGCGCCGGCGCGCCCACCTTCGTGCCGCCGGCGGAGCGCGTCGCGGTGTTCGACAACGACGGCACGCTGTGGAGCGAGCAGCCGCTGTACTTCCAGTTCCTGTTCCTGCTCGACCAGGTCAAGGCCGCCGCGCCGAGCCATCCGGAGTGGAAGAACAATGCCGCCCTCAAGGCCCTGATGGCCAACGACATGGCCGCGCTGCACGCCCAGGAGAAACAGCTGCTGCCACTGGTCATGGCGGCCAATAGCGGCATGACGGTGGACGAGTACGACAAGGCGATCCGCGCATGGCTGGACAAGTCGCGCCATCCCAGGCTCAACCGCCCGTTCACCGAACTGGTCTACCAGCCGCAGCTGGAGCTGCTGGCCTACCTGCGCGCCAACGGCTTCAAGACCTACATCGTCTCCGGCGGCACCATCGAGTTCATGCGGCCGTGGTCGGAGCAGGTCTATGGCATCCCGCCCGAGCAGGTGATCGGCTCCACCGCATCGATCAAGTACGAAGTGCGCAACGGCCAGCCGGTGCTGGTGCGCGAGCCCAAGCTGGCCTTCGTCGACGACGGGCCGGGCAAGCCGGTCGGCATCTACCTGCGCATCGGCCGCAGGCCCATCCTGGCGGTGGGCAACTCTGACGGCGACCTGCAGATGCTGGAATACACCACCGGCGGCGCCGGCCGGCGCCTGGCGCTGCTGGTGCATCACGACGATGCCGAGCGCGAGTTCGCCTATGACCGCCAGTCGGCGGTGGGCAAGCTCGACAAGGCCTGGGACGCGGCCACCGCGCGCGGCTGGACCGTGATCAGCATGAAGCAGGACTGGCAGCAGATCTACCCGCCACCCAAGTAGCACCGCGCGGCGCAGTCGCGCTCAGCAATCCCTTTGTTGCACATGTCCGTTCGTGCCGAACGCGGACGGACTCGTCTTGATTTCGTCGGGAGCCTTGCCATGAACTTTTCGTTGGGGAAATTGCATCGGAGCCGCGGGACGGCGCTGGCGCTGGCCGGCATCGGCGGCCTGGCCGCCGCGGCGACCGCCGTCTTCTTCCTGTCCGCGCCGCCTGACGCGCAAGCGCAGGGCGCGGCCAAGCCCGCGCCGGCGCCAGCCGCCACCGCCGCCAAGCCGCCACCCGCTCCGGCACAGGGTACGGGCAAGAAGCCCAATATCCTGGTGATCTTCGGCGACGATATCGGGCAGACCAATATCAGTGCCTACAGCTTGGGCGTGGTGGGCTACAAGACGCCCAATATCGACCGCATCGCCCGCGAGGGCATGATATTTACCGACTACTACGCAGAGAACAGCTGCACGGCCGGGCGCTCGTCGTTCATCACCGGACAGACGCCGTTGCGTACCGGGCTCTCGAAGGTCGGCGCGCCGGGCGCGCCGGTGGGCCTGCAGAAGGGCGACATCACCATTGCCGAAGCGCTCAAGCCATTGGGTTATGCCACCGGCCAGTTCGGCAAGAACCACCTTGGCGACAAGGATGAATACCTGCCCACCAAGCACGGTTTCGACGAGTTCTTCGGCAACCTGTACCATCTCAACGCCGAGGAAGAACCCCAGCGCGACTACTGGCCCAAGGACAAGAACGACCCGTTCGTGAAGAACTTCTCGCCGCGCGGCGTGATCCACAGCACCGCCGACGGCAAGGTGGAAGACACCGGCCCGCTGACCACCAAGCGCATGGAGACCGTCGACGACGAGACCACGGCCGCCGCGCAGAACTTCATCACCAAGCAGGCCCAGGCCAACAAGCCGTTCTTCGTGTGGATGAACACTACGCGCATGCACGTCTACACGCACGTGCGCCCGTCGATGCGCGGGCAGAGCGGCATGCCCGGCAACGAGTACGCGGATGGCATGATCGAGCACGACGGCGACGTAGGCAAGCTGCTCAAGACGCTGGACGACCTGAAGATCGCCGACAACACCATCGTCATCTACACCACCGATAACGGCCCCAACCAGTTCTCCTGGCCGGACGCCGCCACCACGCCGTTCCGCAGCGAGAAGGACACCAACTGGGAAGGCGCGTTCCGGGTGCCGGCCATGGTCCGATGGCCGGGCAAGATCAAGCCTGGCACCGTGACCAGCGAGATGTTCTCGGGGCTGGACTGGTTCCCCACGCTGCTGGCGGCGGCCGGCGACGCCGGTGTCAAGGACAAGCTGCTCAAGGGGGCCGGCTTCGGCGGCAAGAACTTCAAGGTCCACCTGGACGGCTATAACCAGTTGCCGCTGCTGACCGGGCAATCCCCGAAAAGCGCGCGCGACGAGTTCTACTACTTCAACGACGACGGCGAACTGGTGGCGATGCGCTTCGGCGACTGGAAGGCGGTCTTCTGCGAGCAGACCTCGCCCGGGGGATTCGCCGTGTGGCGGAATCCGTTCACCTGCCTGCGTGTCCCGAAGATGTTCAATCTGCGCATGGATCCCTACGAGCGGGCCGACATCGTGTCCGACCAGTACGATGACTGGCTGGCCAAGAACGCGTACCTGACCGAAATCGCGACCATGAAGGCCACCATGTTCCTGCAGACCTTCGTCGACTATCCGCCCAGCCAGCGGCCGGCGAGCTTCAGCATCGACCAGGTGCGCAAGCAGGTGGACAGGAAGATCGACGAGGCCTTCAAGAAGCGAGGGCAGCAGTAGCGGGGGGCGAAGGCCCGATGCACTAGCCTCGACCGGCAGCCGGGCGGGCCGCAATCATTGCGGCCCGCCCGGCCGCGTTTTCCAGGGTGGCAAGCAATGCTGGATTCCCACGTGGCGCGGATCGACAAAAAGCCTGGCAGACGGGGCGGGACGGCGCGCCGCCCGGCCGTGGCCAGGCCGGACCTGGCGCCCCCGCGAGACATGGCGACGCTGGGGTGGGCCTGGCCGGCGCTGCTGTTGCTGGCCTCGGGCGCGGCCGGGCTGGTGTTCCAGGTGCTGTGGATCAAGCAGCTCACCCTGGTGGTGGGCGTGGAGGTGCACGCGGTCACCATCGCGGTCAGCGCCTTCTTCGGCGGACTGGCCCTCGGCGGCTGGCTGTTCGGGCGCGCGGCGGACCGCAGCGCCTGTCCCTTGCGGCTGTACGCGCGGCTTGAACTGGCCGTGCTGGTGCTGGCGCTGGCCTGCACCGTGGGCTTGTCCATGGCGGCGATGCCGTTTGCCTGGCTGCAGGACCGCGCCGGCGTGCTGGCGTGGGCCTTGCCGATCCTGCTGGCGGGCCTGCCGGCGGTAGCGATGGGCGGGACGCTGCCGGTGCTGATGCGCGCGCTCGCGCCGGCGCCGGACGGCGTGGGCCGCAGTGGCGGGCGCCTGTACGCGGCCAATACCGCCGGCGCCATCGCCGGCACCTTGCTGGCGGGCTTTGCGCTGGTGCCGTGGCTGGGCGTGCTCGGCAGCGCCTGCGCGGCGGCGGCGCTCAACGGCGTGGCCGGCTGCGCGGCGC
>NZ_JBFTND010000250.1:0-9201 GCF_056397305.1 Cupriavidus sp. 05N40 | reverse complement strand
CTTCCAGACGGTCCACCGTGGTTCGCACGTCGATGGCATTTCTGCCGAGCCGATCAAGTTTTGTGACGATAAGTACATCTCCACCTTCAAGCCGATCCAGCAGCTTGGAGAAGCCCTTGCGTTCGGATGCGGCGACGGAACCTGATATCGTTTCCGCAATAATCCGCTGCTTCGCCACAGTGAATCCCGCCGCTTCAATCTCCCTGACTTGGTTCTCAGTCGTCTGGTCCGCAGTCGATACCCGGCAGTAAGCAAAAAGTCGTGACATCCGCACCTCATGTGTCCGAAAGTGGAGTACGAATATTACACCCCGTCCGAAATGTTTACAAGCATAGTTTCGGACATGCAAATTCGGGCAGTCCGCATGTGCTCGGTTTCGGACATGCCGCGCAGGCCAGCTTTCTCGGATCGGCKTGGACCATGCGTCGTCATATGAAGGATTGAACATAAGCATCAACGGTCCTATACATCAGATGTACGGGATCACACTCCCTGATTCCCACACTTCTGCCCGCCCCAACGCCCCCCGGCGCTTCGGCGGGACTTTTCATGTGCTTCCGGATTGGCCCGATTGCATCGCCATCACAAATGCTGCTTCGGGCAACCGATCTTTAGCCACCGTCTGTCATTCGCAACAACTGATCCGCCCGATACGTCGGAACGCGAAGGCATAATAGCCACCTTCACGTTGCGCCAAGCGACCTTCGGACGACAAGCCAAGAATGACCGCCCTAGAAAAACTGCTCGATACCTTCCGCCAAGCCGCCGCGTCCGAACGTGAGAAAGGAACCTACTTCGAAGAGTTGATCGTCTGCTACCTGCGCAACGAAGCCACTTACCGCGATCTGTACAGCGATGTGTGGACTTATGCACAGTGGGCGGACCTACAAGGACTGGACAAACGCGACGCTGGTATCGACCTTGTTTCGAAGACGCAGGGCACCGGCGAATATCACGCCATTCAGTGCAAGCTGTTTGCGCCGGATCATAAGGTCCAGAAGAGCGACATCGACAGCTTCTTCACGGCATCGGGCAAGAAGCCCTTCACGCGCCGGATCATCGTCGCCACGACGAATCATTGGAGTGACCACGCCGAAGACGCGTTGCTTGACCAGCAGCCGCCTGTCAGCAAGATCGACCTGACCGCCCTTGAAGAGAGCCAGATCGATTGGAGCCAGTACCAGCCGAAGGCCGTACCGGTCATCAAGCCGAAAAAGCTGTTGCGCGAGCACCAAACGAGTGCGTTGAACGCGGTCGTTCATGGTCTTGCGGATGCCGACCGTGGCAAGTTGATAATGGCATGTGGTACGGGGAAGACTTTTTGCAGTTTGAAGATTGCGGAAGCATTGGCTGGTGCTGGCAAGCGCGTCCTGTTCCTTGTTCCAAGCCTGTCATTGCTGTCGCAATCCTTGACCGAATGGACACAGGAAAGCGAGACGCCGCTTCATAGCTTTGCCGTGTGTTCGGACAGCGACGTGGGCAAAAAGCGGAAGAAGGAAGATGACGCTGTTCAGACCTTCGTTCACGAATTGCGCTATCCGGCGACGACCGAACCGGCACGCCTTGCGGCGGAAATGAACAAGCGACACGACGCGCAGCATATGAGCGTCGTTTTCAGCACTTACCATTCCATTGATGTCATCAGCCGTGCCCAGAAGGAATCCGGCCTACCGGCGTTCGACCTGATCGTCTGTGACGAAGCGCACCGCACCACCGGGGCCACCTTCGACAGCGACGACGAAAGCGCCTTCGTCAAGGTCCACGACGCCGACTTCATCCGCAGTGCCAAGCGCCTGTACATGACTGCCACGCCGCGTATCTATGGCGATGCCGCGAAGGCCAGCGCCGAAAAGGACAATGTGGCGCTGTGTTCGATGGATGACGAAGAACTGTTCGGCACGGAACTGTTCGTCATCACATTTTCGGAAGCCGTCAAGCGTGGTCTGCTGGTCGATTACAAAGTCATCGTACTGGCGGTGGAAGAAGCCCACGTCAGCCGTCGCCTGCAATCCCTGCTGGCAGATGACAACAACCAACTCAAGGTGGACGACGCCGCCAAGATCGTCGGCTGTTGGAAGGCACTCTCGAAACAGGGGCTGACTGATGACTTGGTGGGCGATGGCGCAGCCATGCAACGTGCCGTGGCCTTCTGTCAGGTCATTGAAGTCTCGAAAGGTGCGAAGGCGCATAAGGTCAGTTCGAAGCAGATCGCAGGCATGTTCCAAGCCGTGGTTGAGGCGTATCAGGAACAGGAAGAATTCGAACAGGTGGCCCGCCTTACCTGCGAAGCCGAACACGTGGATGGCAGCATGAACGCCAGCGAAAAAGAACAAAAGCTCACGTGGCTCAAGGCTGAAACACCGGAAAACACCTGCCGTATCCTTAGCAATGTCCGTTGCCTTTCCGAAGGTGTGGACGTTCCCGCATTGGATGCCGTGCTGTTCCTGACGCCGCGCAACTCTCAGGTAGACGTAGTGCAGTCTGTGGGTCGTGTTATGCGCACCGCCCCCGGAAAGAAGCGGGGATACGTCATCCTGCCCGTGGTGATCCCGGCAGGCGTGGAAGCGCATGACGCACTCAACGACAACAAGACCTATGGTGTGGTGTGGCAAGTTCTGCAAGCCCTGCGCTCGCACGATGACCGCTTCGATGCGATGGTGAACAAGTTGGATTTGGTCGGCAAGGACACCAGCAAGATGGAGATCATCGCCATCACCGACAAAATCCAGAAGAAGCAGGATAAGAAGTCCAAGGGTGCCAAGAACAAGGACGCCGCGAAGGGCGGCTATACCATCGGCGAAGTCGGCAAACGTTCTAGTAAAGAAGATCAGATCGACCTGCAATTTGAGATCGGCGAGATCGAGAAGGCCATCTATGCCAAGCTGGTACAGAAGGTCGGCAACCGCCACCATTGGGAAGATTGGGCCAACGACATCGCCAAGATCGCCCGCACCCACATCGACCGCATCACCGGCATCATCGAGAACCCCGACAATGCCAAGGAACGGGAAGCCTTCCACGCCTTCGCCCACGAACTACGCGACGACCTGAACGGCAGCATCACGGACGGCGAAATCATCGAGATGCTGGCGCAGCATCTCATCACCAAGCCGGTGTTCGACGCACTGTTCCAAGACTACAGCTTCGCACAGCACAATCCAATGTCCATCGCCATGCAGAACGTTCTGGATGTGCTACATGAACACCGACTGGACAAGGAAGCGGACACACTGGAACGCTTCTATGAAAGCGTGAAGCTGCGTGCCGAAGGCATCGACAATGCGGCGGGCAAGCAAAAGATCGTCGTGGAGTTGTACGATAAATTCTTCCGCAATGCCTTCCCCAAGATGACCGAGCGGTTGGGCATCGTCTACACGCCAGTCGAAGTGGTGGACTTCATCATCCACAGCGTTGCCCACATCCTGCAAGCCGAATTCGGCCAGACGCTTGGCAGCAAGGGCGTGCACATTATCGATCCGTTCACCGGAACTGGAACCTTCATCACTCGGCTACTGCAAAGCGGACTGATCAAGCCGGAAGAACTGCCGCATAAGTACAAGCACGAAATTCACGCGAACGAGATCGTGCTGCTGGCGTATTACATCGCCGCAATCAACATCGAAGCGGTGTATCACGGCATTGTCGGCGGTAAGTACCAGCCCTTTGAAGGCATCTGTCTCACCGACACCTTCCAGCTTTACGAGAAGGAAGATATGGTGGACGCCTTGCTGGCGAACAACAGCGCCCGCCGCAAGCGCCAGAAGAAGTTGGACATCCGCGTCATCTTCGGCAACCCGCCATACTCGGCTGGTCAGGACAGCGCGAACGACAACAACCAGAATGTGGCATACCCACATCTCGACAGCCGCATCCGAAGCACGTATGCCGAGCGGTCCAGTGCCACGAACAAGAATGCGCTGTACGACAGCTACATCCGCGCGATCCGGTGGGCCAGCGACCGCGTCGGCAACAGCGGTGTGATCGGCTTTGTCACCAATGCGGGATTTTTGGATGCCAACACCGCCGATGGCCTGCGTAAGTGCTTGGCCGACGAGTTCAGCAGCATCTATGTGTTCCATCTGCGGGGAAATCAGAGAACTTCTGGTGAAGTATCGCGTAGGGAAGGCGGCAAGATTTTTGGCGGTGGCAGCCGTGCGCCGATTGCGATTTCGGTGCTGATCAAGAATCCAAACGCAACTCGGCACGGCCAGATTTACTTCCACGACATCGGCGACTACCTGACCCGCGAAGAGAAGCTGGACAGGATTGGTGCTTTCGCCAGCATCGCCGGGATCACGGAAGGTGACGGCTGGCGGTCTATCACGCCGGACCAGCATGGCGATTGGTTGAAGCAGCGGGACGACCGCTTTGGTGAGTACATCGCCCTTGGCGACAAGGATGGGAAGGAACAGCAGGCGCTGTTTGAAAGCTACTCCGGTGGCGTCAAGACTCAGCGCGATGCTTGGTGTTACAACTCTTCCAAGGCCGACGTAGTGGCGAACATGACCCGCATGATCGACGCTTACAACGATGAAGCGATGCGGTTTGCCAAAGCCACGGCAGGGGTGGACAAAAAGGCGCGGGAAGCCAAGGTCGATGGCTTCATCGACACCGACCCCACGAAGATCAGTTGGACGCGTGCACTGAAGCAAGAACTGGTGAAAGACCGCCGCTTTGAGTTTGAAGCGCAATGCCTCATCCCTAGCGTGTATCGCCCGTTCACAAAACAGTGGCTGTACTTCAACCGTCGCTTCAATGAAATGGTGTACCGGGTGCCACGCATGTTCCCGCACGCGGAAGCGGAGAATCTGGTCATCGTCTTGTCAGGTACTGGCGGGCGTACAGCATTCACGGCATTGATGGTCAACAGCGTGCCAAGTCTGCATACGGCGGACATCGACGGGTCCCAATGCTTCCCGTTGTACTTGTATGACGAACCTGTCGATGAAATCGCCGAAGCGTCACCGAACGCCGAACTGTTCGAAACACCGACCGCAGCCACGGCACAGCACGAACGCCGAGATGCGCTGACGGACGAAGGTCTGATGCACGTCCAAGCGGCCTATCCGGGTGAGCACATTGGCAAAGACGATGTGTTCTACTACGTCTACGGCCTGCTGCACGCGCCGGACTACCGGGAACGATACGCCGACACGCTGCGCMAGGAACTGCCCCGTATCCCTTGCGTGAAGACCGCTGCTGCCTTCTGGGCCTTCTCGAAGGCTGGCCGAAAGCTGGCCGATCTGCACGTCAACTATGAATCGGTGGAGAAGTACCCGCTGAACATCGTCGGCGGCGGCTTGCTGTTGACCGATGCCGACTACCGCGTCGAGAAGATGCGCTATGGCAAGAAGGGCAAGGACAAAGACCTGACTACGCTGCACTACAACGACAAGATCACCCTGACCGGCATCCCGCTGGAAGCCTATGAGTACGTGGTGAACGGCAAACCGGCGCTGGATTGGGTAGTAGAACGCCAGTGCGTGAAGACCGACAAGGACAGCGGCATTGTCAATGACGCGAACGATTGGGCGGCGGAAACCATAGGCAACCCACGCTACCCACTGGAATTGTTCCAGCGCGTGGTGACGGTAAGTCTGGAAACGATGAAGATCGTTCGGTCGCTGCCACGACTGGATATTCAGCAATCGGTCCAGCCGGATGGCAAGTCGAAGCATGCGGTAGCCGCACCTGCGCTGACGGTTGTTGCCGACAGCGGTCAGCAGGAAGAGGACGATGAAGTTGAACAAGGCGTGCTTGGCCCGAATGGCGTACCCTGTGCCGTGGTCGATTGGGATCGTGCCCGAGTACGTGCCAAGAAAGGCCAGCGGTAACACTTGTCGTCGATACTGGTGGGTGTTACGGTCGCCCGAAGCAACGTCGGGGACCGGCATCGCGTGGCAGTTCGGACAGGCCGGTCGAAGGTCTTCGATGGGATCGACTTCATGTTCTGCGCCGATACTGGCGATGTCCGTCAGATGCCAGAGGATAATCACATGCTTCAGATTGCGACAGCCATGAGGCACTAACATGAGTTCAGGTTCGAACGGATTAGGCATGATCGAGTCGTTCATGGCCGCCGCAGCAAACGACGAGATTGTTTCATCGCGCTACGAAGCACTCGAATCGGCGTCCGTTGCGTTCAGCGGAATAGCTGGCGAATTGCACGTCGCGGGTCATCTCTTCAAAAGCGACCGACTACTCGCTGCCGCCCTTCTAGCCAACCTTGCGTCGGAGCTTGCAAGTGGAATTGCGATCCTGCTTCGCGCACAGCGAGAGTACCCGGCAGGGACTCTTCTCAGGCAACTTATCGAGGTTGAATATCTCGCGTTCCAAGCCTATGCCGACCCTTCGCAGCTTGAAAGATGGTATGGCGCGGACCCGGTTGCCTTACGTCGGCAGTTCACACCGCAGGCCATGCGCAAGGCGTCAGGCGGAATTTTCCGCGATCAAGAGTATTGGCACCATTGCGAAGTTGGAGGACACCCGCATCCAAGAGCCCGAATGCTGTTGCGAAAGTATGCGTCTCGCCTGTCACCCGACGCCTTTCTACTTCCTGATTCGGTACAGCATGTGCGTCGCCTATGGACATCGATACGACTGCTGATGCCGCAGCTAGATGGCGGAGACAGTATTTTGGATCGACATGCGCACGGCTTGACTTCCGCATTGGCAAACTGGGAGCGCGTTGAACATCCGAGCGTTCTCGCGCATGACGGAATTAATGGCTAAACGGGTAAGCACGACCCATGTACCGATACTTCCTTGATGGCATAGTCCATCCCGAACGCGCTCAGATACCGGATCACCGCATCTCCGCGAAGTTCAGGCATGCTGCATCCGGCGTCGATGCGAAAGCCGATGTTCGAATTCTTCTGAATCAGGTTGCCGTCTGGGTTGAAACAGACGTTGAGTGGAACGCACTGGACCTGAGAAACGTCGTCAAGTACTTTGTCCAGTTGGAAATGGACATGGTGGGATACGTCCTAGGCCACACCCACGATGTCGAAATCCGAAGGGCGATTTGCCCGGAAGTCGGCCTCGATCAAGTCTTTGGCATTGACGTGCGGTGTATCAGCGACCTAAATCGCGGGGTCGATCTTGACGTTCGAATTGCGGCCATGCGTCCCAAGCTGCAAGGCGAAGCGGGGGTTTTCATCCACCGTTGCTTGCGGGACCTTATCACGGCGATGAAGGAACCCGATGACGTTGCGTTCCACTGTTACCGCGCCATTGAATCGCTGCGACAGCACTGCATTGCCACCCGATCACTCGACCGGACAAACAAGGCAACGCAGTGGAACACCTTACGTCAGATCGCAGGTTGTGATGAATCTGCAACAAGGTTACTGGAAACCGCAGCGCGGGCAACACGTCACGGAGAACCCGATGTCGTCCCGGAAGCAGACGCCGTCAAGCTGTTGACGACGGCGTGGGCCATCGCTGACGGCTACATCCTCAACTGCTAACAATGTCGTCCGGTCAGTGTCCGGCAACTGTTCCAGCCATCGCGTTGGCATCCCGGCCAGTCCGAACCTGATCCCGGTCAGCCCACCAGCGACGGCAGCAGTTGTGTCTGTGTCGTTGCCGATGAGGATGGCGAGTTCAGCCATCGACGGAATTTCCGTGTGGCATACTGTTGCTTTCAAACTACACCAGTAATGCGATGAGCCTCCCGCTGGTTATAGAACTACAACGTATGGCCGTGGATCAAAGCGCGTCCGTTGTTCAGTTAGTCCGAACGGCAAAACTGGTGGCGACAAAACTTGCAGTGGCTGATGCAGTGGACTGGATCGATTGCGAGCTGAACGGATACCGCGACCTATCCTATCTGCCAAAGTATCGAATCTTTACTGGCGAATGCCAAGCATTCAACCCAATTCGTGGGTGGATTCCTGTGCAGTTTCCAGATTCGGAACTTCACGACCTTTGTTCAGAGGCACGGGTGGGCCAATCTCTTGGATCGATGGAACCGTTGCTCGCCGATGATAGCGATCATGCAATGCTTCCGTTCCCCTTCGAACAGCAACGGGGTCTCCAACAACTGTTTCGCGAAGACATGAAGTTCAGTCTCCGCTTGTCGAAGGGACACCTAACTGGAATCTTCGATTCAGTTCGAAATCTTACCCTTGATTGGAGTCTCAAGCTGGAACAGGCTGGCGTTCTGGGTGAAAACATGTCGTTCACCCTTACGGAAAAGCAGGAGGCGAAACCAGTGACACAACAGTTTTTTATCCAAAATGCAGGCGTTGTAGGAAACGTTTCCGACAACGCAACGGTGACTAACAATCAACAGGTCACAGGATCGCTATCTGTTGATAGTGTGCGTGATCTAGTTCAGCAAACAAGAGCATCAATCAATGCGCTACCTGCCAACACGGCAAATCAGGTATCACAACTCTTGGACGACCTCGACCGTGAAACATGCAAGTCCGAACCTGATGAAGGTAGGCTTAGAACCGCGCTGAACTCCATCCGGCAGGTTTGTGAAGGCGCAGCCGGAAACCTTATTGCCTCTGGTCTCACAGCCGCTATCACGACATTGCTTTCCTGAGCCACAGACCTCCAGTCGCATCACGCCCCACGGCCATGCATTCCTGCACGCCGTGGGGCGAATTCGCTAAATGACGACTACGGGTTGTCTGGCATCGTCGCCTCGAATCGGAAGATCAATGGTTCCACCACTTCGAACCCGCGAAGCTGTTCCAGCCATCGCGTTGGCATCCCGGCCAGTCCGAACCTGATCCCGGCCAGCCCACCAGCGACGGCAGCAGTCGTGTCAGTGTCGTGCCCGAATTGGATAGCAGCGCGGACCACGGCTTCGAACGACGCTTCTTCCAGTGCGCGACGCGTGGACCAGACTGTGTCAATGACATACCCGGTCCCTCGCGGCTGGTCAGTCTTTGGGAAGCCTCTCAGCACGTCCAGTTCGCGCAAGAACGCCTTCCGTTCTCGTTCATTGGGCCAGTCTTGGTAAATTTCGGCCAGACGGCCATCAGCCCAGACCCACGGATCGGGAAGCTGGTTCAAGTATCCCCTTGCGGCCAAACAGTAGAACGCACAGGCTACCAGTGACCGGGGATGGGCATGGGTCGGTAATGACTGAAGGTGTGCGTCCCGGACCAATGCTTCATCGCTGCCGGTATGCCATAGGGCCAACGGCAGAACACGCATCAGTGATCCGTTTCCGTTGTCCCTCTC
>NZ_JBFTND010000249.1:0-9460 GCF_056397305.1 Cupriavidus sp. 05N40 | reverse complement strand
ACTTCGTTCTCAACAGTTGGGAGGGCGCCATGCTGCGTATGAAAGCGGAGAAGAGTGTCACGCCGCTCGAAGAAGCGACTGAAGTCATCCTCCAGGTCGTTCTCGTTTGAAGGTCCGGGCAACAGTGTGAGCCGGGTGTACTAGCAGGCCGTCATCGCAATCACGCTGAAATGTCAGGGTAAATAGTTCTGTAGTCAACTGACCCAAACGTAAAGGATGGTGTTACGAAGCGGCCCGCCTTGGTCTCCAATTTGCAACGCCACCACGGGTGCCATTGCGCCCCCAGAAAGGCGGCTGATGAACGCCTCTACCCCTTCCCCACATGCGCGCAACGCGCAAGCATTTTCTTGGAGTTTCCCGCTAATGTCTTCAAAGATCGACGTCAACTTTCCCGCAGAAGGCGGGATCGAACTCGCTGCGTGGCTCTTCCTGCCAGATGGTAAGGGGCCTCATCCTGCCATCACCATGGCGCATGGATACGGCGGCACGCGCTACCATGCCCTAGAGAAGTTCGCCGAAGCCTTCGCGGCAGCTGGCTTCGTTGTCCTTGTACACGAACACCGAGGCTTTGGCGCGAGTGGCGGTGAGCCGCGCCAAGACATCAACCCGTGGCAGCAGATCGCTGACTGGCGCCGTGCCATCTCGTACCTGGAATCCCACCCCGCGGTCGATTCGTCACGAATCGGGCTCTGGGGCACCAGCTACGCCGGTGGTCATGCCATCGTGCTCGGCGCGACCGATCGTCGACTAAAGGCTGTGGTCGCTCAAGTGCCGACCATCAGTGGCTACGTGCAAGGTTTAAGGCGGGTATCCGCAGAAGCTTTGCCGGCACTCGAAGAGGCGCTTAACGAGGATGAGCGCGCCCAGCTTCGCGGAGAACCTCCCCGGCACCAGGCATTAGCAAGTGCTGATCCGGCAACTCCTGCTGCTTATCGTTCCCAAGATGCCATCGACTTCAATCTTCAGCCGATGCCAGAAGGAACCTGGGAGAACAAAGTCACGATCCGATCCACGCGATGGGCCCGCATGTACGAACCGGGAACGTGGATCTCACGAGTCTCACCAACGCCTTTGCTGCTGGTAGTCGCCAGCGAGGATAAGGCCACCCCGACCGACCTCGCGCTGGCTGCCTACGAGCAAGCATTGGAGCCAAAGAAACTCGTACTGCTTCCCGGCGGCCATTATGACCTGTACTTGGGTCAATCGGCGGCTGCCTGTAGCGCAGCCACCAACTGGTTCACGGAGCACCTCTTCCCGCAGCAAGCCTGAATACTCGCAAGCACCACATCGTCAAGCACTCGGAGCAAATCATGAACGAATCAAGCATCGCCGCAACGCCTCTGAAATGGGAACTGCTGGTTAAGCGGCGTGCGAGCGCCACCCAAGGGGTTCCGCCGGGCAAGGAAGACCTCACCTGGGTCGCCAACACAGTCACGCTGATCTACGGCGAGCGCAACGCCGTCCTGATCGACACCTTCCTGAGCGACGGACACACTCAGGAAATGATCGACTGGATCAAAGCACACGATCGGCATCTTGAGACCATTTATATCACGCACGGGCATCCTGATCACTTCTTCGGGTTGGCCAAGATGCGCGAGCACTTCCCAGATGCCCGGGCAATCGCACCGCTGCAGGTCGTTGAAGCAATGCATCAGTTAATCCGAGACGAAGAGACGGATAAGGTTTGGAGCAAACGCTTCCCAGGGCAAGTTCCTCCCAAGCTAATTCCAGCGGAGGTGCTTACCGGAAATACGTTCGACCTGGAAGGGCACGAGTTGCGCGTGGTGGACATCGGCCACACGGATACTGACAACACAACCGCACTTCACGTACCGTCCATCGGACTCCTAATTTCCGGAGACGCTATCTACAACAGCACGCACCCCTACCTTGGGGAGTCGGACGAAGACGGTCGTCGAGCCTGGCTCGCAGCGATCGACAAGATCGAGGCACTGAACCCGAAATACGTCATTGCTGGCCATGGCCCCCTCGACCCCGACAGCAGCCCTCGCCATATCCGAGCGACGCGGCAATACATCATGGATTTCGAGCGCGTGAATAGCCAAACTACGACTGCGCGCGAGCTTTACGACAACATGCTGGAACTCTACCCCGATCGGATCAATCCCGGCTCGTTGTGGGCGGCAGCCCATGCCGCGAAAAATACCCCGAGATAAGCAGGACGAACGTACCTGGCGCGATCTCGGTCGTCGAGATCGCAAACTCACCACGATATCCAGATTCCGGTCACGGCTCGCAGTTTCAATTTTCATAGCAGTTTGCGGCCGAGTTAGTCGGATTTCTTGTCTGATTCCCTCTGAAACGTCGGGCATGATGTCCGACGCTTCGGCCAAATCATTTCGCGTAAAAAATGCAATACCAGGAGACAAACTGTGAACGCACATGTTGACAGCCTATCAGCCACTTCCCGCGAGACCGACACGTCCGAACTCACGGTCGCGTACTCTACTGCCACCTGGAGGATCATCCCACTGTTGTCCATGATCTGGTTGATGGCCTGGGTGGATCGCGCGAACATCGCGTTCGCGAAGTTGCAGATGCTCTCCGATCTCGGCTTTAGTGAGGCGGTCTACGGCTTCGGTGCCGGCATCTTCTTCATCGGCTACGTTGCATTCGCCATGCCGGGAACGCTCCTTTTGAAGAAAGTTGGTGCGAAGCGAATGATCTCTGCGATCGTGATTGGCTGCGGAACGGCCAGCTTTGCAATGATGTTTGTTCACACGCCGGCAGAGTTCTACGCCTTGCGGCTGCTGCTCGGTATCTTTGAGGCTGCGTTTTACCCTGGGGTAATCCTGTACCTCACATATTGGTTTCCCGAGAGGATCCGCACTAGGAATTTTGGGGTCTTTCAGTCTTTCGCCGCACTGGCACCGGTTATTGTCGGACTTTCCGGGGCAGTGGYGTTCGACCATCTCGGCGGAAACATGGGCCTCGCTGGATGGCGGTGGATGTTCCTTGTGCAGGCGGTGCCGACCGTCATCCTTGGAATGGTCGCCGCCTTTGTGCTGTCCAACGATCCGTCGTCCGCGCGATGGCTATCCCACAAGCAAAAGGCGTTGATGCTCTCGGACTTGCGCAGTGAGGCAAAGGCGCCAGCGCAGAATGAAGGCATGCTTGAGGTTATTAGAAATAGGGCCGTGTGGCTGCTGATCGCAGTCTATTTCTGTACGCTTTACGCAAATGCTGCACTGGTCTTCTTCATGCCGACGATTCTCAAGCTGTCAGGGTTCACCAACTACGGAAGCATCGGTACCGCTTCAGCAGTGGTATGCATCCTCGGTGCCCTGATCACCATTGCCATTTCCACTAGCGCATCGCGAAAGAGATCAGTCCAAAGCCATTTTGTTTTTTCTTCGCTTTGCATTGCCGTCTCATTTGTGGCGGTGACCTTCGCGTGGCATGGCCATCCGTATCTCACCACTGTTCTCCTCGCGCTAGCACTTGGTGCGATGGGGGCAGCCATTTCACTGTTCTGGCAGTTTCCCCCAAGGCTGCTGACGCCAACAACTGTAGCCGTTGCGATTGGCTTCATTAGCACTTTCGCAAACCTCGGCGGCTTCGCCTCTCCTTGGTTGATTGGGTTAGCGAAAACCGCAACGGGCGACTATTCGGGAAGCTTCATCGCCGCGGCCGTTATTCAGATGTTTGCTGCAGCACTGCTCGTCAAGACGATGTCGGCCGAACGTTTCAGTCACTGATTCCATAGCGTTGTCAACTTTCCGATAGCGAAACAAAGCTGTGAGAAGCGGGGCGACTGCTCAGCGAACAGTTGAACTACCACTTCATTGACTTCCTCTCCGGGCTAAACCCCGGAGATTCCTTCTGTAAGCGCCTGAAGTCCCAGGCGAGCAATATTCCGGGCGGCGTTTGTGTCGCGGTCGTGTACCGCTCCGCAATCGCTGCACGTCCATTGCCTTATTCCAAGTCCGGCCCTACCTTTCGGACTGCCGGGCGGGATAACGCCACAGCACGAGCACGTTTGGGTTGAAAACGCTTCGTTGACCTCTGCGAACACCACGCACTGCCTGATGGCCTTGTCCTTGAGTTGTGTCCGGAACGTCCTCCACGAGGCATCGAGCGCGGACTTCGCCATGTTCGTTTGTGCCAGCGCCTTCGCGTTCACGTTGCCGATGAAGATTGCTGCATGTTTTTTGACAAGCGCCGACGTTTCCTTGTGGATGGCGTCCTTGCACTGATTCGCGATTTTGGCGTGGATAGCCTTCACGCGCTTCTTCTTGCGAGCGCGTTGCGCAATACCCAGCGCCGCTTCCGACTCGCGATACCACTGGTTCGGCTCGAATTTTTCGCCACTGCAATAGCGCAAGCGACTTCAGGCCAAGGTCGATGCCGAGCACCGACGCACCATCCGGCACGCGCTTTTCTTCGATCTGTACCTTGACGGCCACGTTGAGATACCAACGCCCGCGCGAGTCCTCGTTGAAACTGCCCGCCTTCAATTCGTATTTCGACAGGCCATATGAGTCCCACAGCCCAATATTAATGCCGTTGAAGCGGACCTGGCCGTTCTTGTACGTCAGCGCGCGGGCCTTGAATGGAACCCATTCCAGCGAGTATTTGGGGGACTTGCGGTCGCTCACGCGCCAGTTGAGACGCTTCCGTTTGAACTGCTTGAGCCGTGTCGCGAACTCTTCGCACCCCTGCTGCTGCGTGGCTGACCCGATGGAGACGCCTTCGCACTTGCTGAAGCCATTGTTCAGTTTTTGCAGGTCGAAGCCGGATAACCAGACCTTCGGGCGACTGCAGTACCGCTTGAGGCTGCGGAACTGGGTCTCGTTGTCGGGCCGAGTTCGTGGAATTCAACGGCGAGCACGACCACGTACACCTGTTGGTCAACCACCCGCCGAAGGTGGCGTTGTCGAATCTCGTCGCGTCGCTGAAGGGCGTGTCATCACGTATGCTCCGACAGCAGTTTGGAGACTCTCATCTGTGGCTGAAGCGGCGGGGCGTGTTGTGGTCGCCTTCCTATTTCGCGTCATCGTGCGGCGGTGCGCCGATAGATATCCTCCGGCAATACATTGAGGAACAGCAAGCGTCCCACTAGGACGCCTGCGGCGTCCGTGCTCTCGACCCCGGACTAAACTCCGGGGCTTCCCGCACATCTGGTGAAGGATCGGGACCGCAAGTTGATGCGCTATATCCGTCAGCACAACAAGAATCCCAAGCCCATCAAGCGGAAGTAGGACGTTCCGTCGCGGCGAATTCGCCCAGTGTCATTTCAATGATGCGGCGGACTAACACAGGCCTTCGAGACTGTTCATCTTTCCGCCGTGACGGCAGTACGATGTGGCTTGGTGCTCTTTGGGTGACGGCTCCTCACTTTCGTCGGGGCCAGATTCGCCCGAGTACTTTTGTCGGCGCCTTCGGTGTATGGATCGAATTTGTCCATAGATCTTGCAGCATCAGGAACATACCCATCCCTATTCGTAGCGCGCATGTTGTAATCATAGCGATCTGCTGAATCCGACGGTCCTGCGGCAAGAGCAGTCCCGGATGAAATTGCTGCGATGATCAATGCGAGGGCACGCTTCATGAACTTCTCCGGACGGAATTGCAAGGCGAAAAAAATAGTGAGGTGTACGTCATCGCGGAAATCTTAGCCTTTCGAGCTACCTGCTACTTTAATAAGGATATGAGCTAGGACGATCAGAAGATGTGCCRCATGCCCAACGAAATGCCAAGCTGGCCGCTGGCATCGGGCGTCTTGTAGTAGACCTGTGAGGTCGACGGCAAATAGCCCACGGACTGGCCGTTCGGCAAGTAGGCGATGTTGTCCCAGTTCAGCGACGCATTGTGCGCGTAGTTCACCGCGAAGAACACGTCGGTTCGCTTGGACAGGCTGTAGTCGGCCAGCGCCAGATATTGCTGGGGGTTCTTGGGGTTGGTCGATACGCCGTTGATGCGCGCCGCCTTGATGTCGTCGTAGTAATAGGCCAGCGTCAGGCGTAGCGCGGCGGTGGCGTCCCAGTTCATGCCCACCCAGTACATATCGTCGCGATGCGGCAGCAGTGTCGGCGTGCCGGTTGCCGGCCCCACCGAATTGCCCCAGCGATAGCCGGCCACCATCTTGACCTGGCCTAGCCGGTAGCTGGCGCCCAGCATGGCGCGCATGTCGCGGCCATAGTCGTTCGAGCCCGATGTGCCGGCGGCCTGCGCGGTATTGAGCGACTTCACTTCGTCGTAGGCGGCGGCCAGTCCGAGCGGACCGCTGTTGTACTGCAGGCCCCCGCCATAAGCGGAACCCACGGCAAAGGTCCCCGATCGCTCGCCAAACGACCAATGCGCCATGGCCGTGACCGGGCCGAACGTGCCCTGGTACTGCACCATGTTGTTCTCGCGGAAGTTCGGTCCTGCAATACCCACCAACGGCTCGAACTCCCCGGCGTACGCCACCGGCGTGAAGCTGCCCATGGTCAGGAACGCGGACGTGTACTGGCGGCCAAATGTGATCTTGCCCCACGGGTTCTGCACGCCCACAAATGCCTGGCGGCCGAACAGCAGGCCGCCGTTGCCCATCTTGCCGTCGTCGGCGTTGAACTGGTTTTCCAGCACGAACAGGCTCTTCAGGCCGCCGCCCAGATCTTCCACACCGCGCAGGCCGAAACGCGACTGTGCAATGCCCGACGAGTTCATGAACACGGCCGATCCGCTGCCCGGCGCCAGCACGCCGTTGCTGGTGTTCTGCGCGTGGTTGACGTACTGGATGCTCGTGGTGAGGACGCCATAGAGCGTCACGGACGATTGCGCCCAAGCGGCTGGCGCAAGCACTGCGCCGGCGATGGCGGCGAACAACTTCTTCTTCATTGTTGACATAGAACGTCCACTACAGATGCTGCGACTTGCACGCGCTTGAATGACTTGAATGACTGCCTCTGAGGCCTGTCTTAGCTATGGGCGGCGATAGCCGCCAATTGAACAAGGGCCAGGGATTACAGCGTTCGCGGCAGCGCCACGACGCACGCTGAATATGGCCCAGTCTCATTCGGCACCGTGCGGTGCCGAATGAGACGTCTCCACAATCATTGTTTTTTGCGCGCGCCTTCCGTATATGGATCCGGCTTACCACTCCTGGCGCCATCCGTATATGGATCGCGTGCGCGGACCTTGGTTTCGACTTTGTCATCGACCAACCGGGAGGCCGTTGACGACCTTGCACCGTCGGTGTACGAATCGAACTTTCCCGAGTTTGCGCCGTCAGTGTACGGATCAAACTTTCCCGTCTTTGCGCCGTCGGTGTACGGATCCGGCTTCTCGGTTTTAGCGCCCTGGGTATAGGGGTCCACAGCCTTTCGCTGTTGCGCAAATACTTCCGGCACGGCGACGGTGGCCGTGGCCGCAACAAGCAGGCTGGTTAGTAGGGTCTTGGTCATATCGATAGCTCATTAACGTTCATAAGGCGCGATGTAAATGGCCTGTCCGACTGCGCCCAGTTCCATGCGGGCAAGCTGCCGTCGATGCTCATTCGCTCGAAACGCTTCGGTTTGTGCACCTATGGCACCGGCCCAAGTATAATATGACCGGTCATCTTGTTGTCAAGAATTTCCGGACGCTGTGTGTGTCCTTGTCATCCTACGAACTCGATAGCCAACCGCAGTATTGCATCCTGACCTATCGCCATGCGCCCGAGACCGTGCGTGCCGCGCTGGCAACGGCTTCTGCCGACAGGCGCGAGAAGATCCTAGACGCGCTGGATGCGCCGACCATCAGCCTTCAGGAATGCAGCTCGATGCCGGCCACTCGTTTGTATCGCGCACTCTGTTGATGTCGACACAGCGGGGTGGCCGCCCGATTGCCGTTTTCCGAGTGGTGCTGGCCGACCCGGATACGACGGATGCCATCCTGCAGGACATCCTCGACGAGCAGCGCGCGCTGGCGGCGGCCAGCCCAGGCATGGCGCCGCTGACGGCGCTAGTGGGGCGCCGGGCGCCGTGTGAGGATTTGCAGCAGGCGGGCGCCATTCCCCGACCGTATGTCGCTGGTAACGGTCCGGCGAGTACCATCATTGCGGCAGCTCACCATCGGACGCGAATCCAGCTGTCAAACGGAGAATTCAATGATCGTCAGCCACAGCCTCCGAAACCTTCGCCAGAAAATTGGCCGTCTTCGCAGGTGTTGGCTCAATCCTCGACGCCAGCGCCAGGCGGATAGAGATTGGACTGCCAATTATGTCTTTATACACAACGCCCTCGACCTGAATCTGGCAAACAGAGGCAGGAACAATTGACACGCCAAACTCCGCTGCAACAAGATTCACTACGGAAGAGAGCTGCGGCGCTTCCTGCCCGGCGATGAGATCAAAACCGGCCAGCTTGCAAGCGCCGATAATGACGTCATGCAAGGTAGGACTCGCTTCGCGAGGCAGCAGAACAAAATGGTCCTCCGCCAATGCGTCGAGGGATATCCGGCGTCGCTTCGCAAGAGGATGGGTTGCGGGGAGCACGACCTTCATTGGCTCCACGGCAATGTGCTGCAGTTGAACCCCGGCCGGTGACTGCCCGCTCAAACGGACAAAGGCGACATCGACCCGGCCATCGTTGAGATAGGCGAGGAGTTGTGAAGTATTACCTTCTGCCAGGGTGAGGACAACATTGGGGTAATCCTGCCGATATGCCCGGATCAGCCTGGAGACCACGGGGTTGAACGCGGCGGAGCCGGTAAACCCGATGTTGAGGCGCCCGATTTCGCCCCGTCCGGCGCTTTGTGCTTTCTCTACGGCCGCGCGAGTGTCATGGAGTATTCGCCTAGCATCCGTTGCAAAGGCCTCGCCCGCTTCAGTCAGGACCACTCCATGCCCGGTTCGGCGAAACAGCTTTACCCCTAGCTCGTCCTCCAACACGTGAATCTGCTGGCTGAGAGGCGGTTGGCCAATGCCGAGCCTTTCTGCTGCCCGCGTGACGTTGCGCTCATCAGCGACGGCGAGGAAGTAGCGAATATGCCGCAGTTCCATACGATATCTGGTTTTATATATATCAGAAAGATGCGATAGATATTGGACAGTATATCAGTGAAGGGCCAGAATGCCGCGTATCGTGCCTCGCCGACATCCCGCTGTCTACGACCGCGGAGATGCTACTTGAGGCCAAGGCGACGAATCAATCCAACGAAGAGAATCAGCCCCCATGGAAAAATCGCAGCCAACCAGGCCCGAATACCGGAATATCGGTATCTCGCAGATCGCGAGCTACCGGTTGCCCTGGGCCGGCAAGGTGTCCATCCTGCATCGCGCAAGCGGTGCCATGATGTTCCTCCTTCTTCCTTTCGTCCTGTACCTGTTCGAGCAAAGCGTCACCTCCGAACTGAGTTTCGCAAAGTTCTCGGCGCTCCTGTCCGGCGGCTTCGTCAAGCTGGTTCTGCTGGCCCTGATCTGGGGTTACCTCCACCACTTCTGTGCCGGCATCCGTTTCCTGCTGCTCGACGT
>NZ_JBFTND010000248.1:0-9513 GCF_056397305.1 Cupriavidus sp. 05N40 | reverse complement strand
ACTTCGGCCACGACCTGGACGCGATGGCTGCCGCCATCGCGCCGGATACGCGCCTGGTCTTCATCGCCAACCCCAACAACCCGACCGGCACCTTCCTGCCGGCCGCCGCCCTCGAAGCGTTCCTGGCCAAGGTGCCTGCCGACGTGGTCGTGGTGCTGGACGAGGCCTACAACGAGTACCTGGACGATGCGCAGCAGTACGACTCGGTCGCGTGGGTGCGCCGGTATCCGAACCTGCTGGTGTCGCGCACGTTCTCCAAGGCCTACGGCCTGGCCGGCCTGCGTGTCGGCTACGCGGTGGCCCAGCCGGCGCTGACCGACCTGCTCAACCGCGTCCGCCAGCCGTTCAACGTGAACAGCCTCGCACAGGTGGCGGCGATCGCGGCGCTGGGCGATGCGGCCTTCCTCAAGCGCAGCGCCGAGCTGAACCGCGCCGGCAAGGCGCAACTGGTGGCCGCGTTCGACCGGCTCGGCCTGCAATACGTGCCGTCCTCGGGCAACTTCGTGCTGGTGCGCGTGGGCGAGGACGACGGTGCCGGCGCGCGCGTCAACCTGGCGCTGCTCAGGCAGGGCGTGATCGTGCGCCCGGTGGGCAACTACAACCTGCCGAAGTGGCTGCGCGTGACCATCGGCCTGCCCGAAGAGAACGCCGCCTTCATCGCGGCGCTGGAAAAAGCGCTCAGGTAAAGGCACCCGGGCCGGCGCCGTCCCCGCGTCGCGGCCCGCCACCCGCGCATTTGGCGGCGCCGATGCCGGGCGGAGCGGATACAATGCCGGATTCCCGAACTTTCGTGCCTGGCAGCGTATTCCCGTGACCGATCCTGCGTCCGCCCCCTATTTTTCTCGTGTCGTCATTGTCGGCGTCGGCCTGATCGGCGGCTCGCTCGCGCTTGCGCTCAAGCGGGCCGGCGCGGTCGGCACGGTGGTCGGCGTGGGCCGCTCGCAGGCTGCGCTCGAGCGCGCCCTCAAGCTTGGCGTGATCGACGAGGCGGCGACGCTGGAAGAAGCCGCCAAAGGCGCCAGCGTGATCGTGCTGTGCGCGCCGGTGGCGCAGACCTTTGCGCTGCTGCACGCACTCGAGCCGCACCTGGAGCCCGCCACCATCGTGACCGACGCGGGCAGCACCAAGTCCGATGTGATCGTGGCCGCCAAGACCGCGCTGGGCGACAAGGCAGCGCAATTCGTGCCGGCGCATCCGATCGCCGGCCGCGAGCTGCACGGAGTCGAGGCCGCGCTGGCCGATCTCTACGACGGCAAGCGGGTCGTGTTGTGCCCGCTGCAGGAAAACTCCCGCCTCGATGTGGCCGCCGTGCGCGCCATGTGGGAGACCGCGGGCGCGCTCTGCCATGTGATGTCTGCGGTGCAGCACGACGCCGTGTTCGCCTCGGTCAGCCATCTGCCGCATTTGCTGTCGTACGCGCTGGTCGCCCAGGTGGCCAATGCCGAAGACGCGGCGCTCAAGCTCGATTTCGCCGGTGGCGGTTTCCGTGACTTCACGCGCATTGCGGCGTCCTCCCCGGAAATGTGGCGAGACATCTGCGTGGGCAACCGCGAGGCGATGCTCAGCGAGCTGACTACCTACCAGGCCATGCTCGCGCACCTGAAGACCCTGATCGAGAAAAGCGACGGCGCGGGCCTTGAACGCGTCTTCCAGCGTGCCAGCCAGGCCCGCCTTCAGTGGGGCGCGCAGCGTGCGCCTGCAGTCAACGTCGAACCCTGACCGCCACGTCCTTCGCGTCCTTCGCGTCATTCGCGTCATTCACACCACGGCGGCCCGCCATCGGCACGGCCGTCGCCCAACCCGCTTGCAGACCATGGAACACCTCACGCTCGGTCCCCTCACTCGCGCCTCTGGCACGGTTCGCCTGCCGGGCTCCAAGAGCATCTCCAACCGCGTGCTGCTGCTGGCGGCGCTCGCCGAGGGCGAGACCCGCGTATGCGACCTGCTCGATTCCGACGACACCCGCGTGATGCTGCAGGCGCTGCGCACGCTCGGCGTGGAATGGCGCCAGGAAGACGGCGTGTGCGTGGTGCGCGGCGTGGGCGGCAAATTCCCCGGCAAGGCGGCGGACCTGTTCATGGGCAATGCGGGCACCGCCATCCGCCCGCTGACCGCGGCGCTGGCCCTGCAGGGCGGCAGCTACAAGCTGTCCGGCGTGCCACGCATGCACGAGCGGCCGATCGGCGATCTCGTCGACGGCCTGCGCCAGATCGGCGCCAAGGTCGACTACCTGGGGACCGAGGGCTATCCGCCGCTGCAGATCTCGCCCGCCCAGATCCGCATCGATGCGCCCATCCGCGTGCGCGGCRATGTCTCCAGCCAGTTCCTGACGGCCCTGCTGATGACGTTGCCGCTGGCCGACGCGGCCGCCGGCACCATCGAGATCGAGATCGTGGGCGAGTTGATCTCCAAGCCCTATGTCGAGATCACGCTCAGCCTGCTGGCGCGCTTCGGCATCGACGTCAGGCGCGAAGGCTGGTCGCGCTTTATCGTTCCGGCGCGTGCCGCCTATCGCTCGCCGGGCGAGATCTTCGTCGAGGGCGATGCGTCGTCGGCGTCGTATTTCCTGGCCGCCGGTGCCATCGGCGGCGGCCCCTTGCGCGTGGAAGGCGTGGGCATGTCGAGCATCCAGGGGGATGTGAAGTTTGCCGAGGCGCTCAATCGCATGGGCGCCAATGTCATGGCCGGCGCCAACTGGATCGAGGTGCGCGGCACCGAGCGTGACGATGGCCGCCTGCGCGGCATCGAACTCGACTGCAATCACATTCCCGACGCCGCCATGACGCTGGCGGTGGCTGCGCTGTTTGCCGACGGCCCGACCACGCTGACCAATATCGCCAGCTGGCGGGTCAAGGAAACCGACCGCATCAGCGCCATGGCCATCGAGTTGCGCAAGCTCGGCGCGGAGGTGGAGGAGGGCGCGGACTACCTGAAAGTGACGCCACCGACCCAGTGGCTGACGCCGGCGGCCGGTATCGACACTTATGACGACCACCGCGTGGCGATGTGCTTTTCGCTGGCCGCGTTCGGGCCGCTGCCGGTACGCATCAACGAGCCGGGTTGCGTGGCCAAGACCTTCCCGGACTACTTCGACGTGTTCGCCACGGTGGCGCGCTGATCACCCGGCGCGGGCCGGGAGGCCCGCATACGCGCATGCGCGCCTGCCCCAGTAGCGGCCGGGCGCGGAATGCGCCACAGTATGGAATTGCGGTGTGAACGATGCCGCCTGCGCGCGGACGAAGGACAAGGAGGACTTGTCGTGGCGAATTCCCGTTCTGATTTAAGTATTCAATTTTTTGTTCTGTTTCAATAAGCAATGACTATTGTCGACGTCATCACAATCGACGGGCCCACTGCCTCTGGCAAGGGCACCGTAGCGCACAAGGTGGCCGATGCGCTCAGCTTCCACTTGCTGGACAGCGGGGCCTTGTATCGCCTTGTGGCGCTCGCCAGCGAGCGTGCAGGCATCGATATACAGGACATCGAGGCGCTTGCAAGGCTGGCTGCCCACCTCGATGTCAAGTTCGGCCCGGACCGGGTCTGGCTCAGTGGCGAGGAGGTCAGCCTGGCCCTGCGCGCCGAGGCGACCGGCAACCGCGCCTCGGCCATCGCCGTGCATCAGCCGGTGCGCGATGCGCTTACGGCGCTGCAGCGGGGCTTTCGCAAGCTGCCCGGGCTTGTCGCCGACGGGCGCGACATGGGCACCGTGATTTTCCCGGACGCCCGCCTGAAGGTATTCCTGACCGCAAGTGTCGAGGCGCGCGCTCGCCGGCGCTATAAACAATTGATTGATAAGGGAATTTCTGCTAATATCGAAGACCTTTTGCGTGACCTCGAGTCGCGCGACCTGCGGGATCGCACCCGCACGGCCGCGCCGCTGCGTCCCGCAACGGATGCAAAACTGCTCGATACCTCCGACATGACGGTGGATCAGGCGGTGGCGCAAGTGCTGCAGTGGTTTGCGGTGCAGGGTTCCTGACCCGCGCCCTGACCACTTCGCACTGAAGTGCCGGCAGCGCCCGCCCGAGCGGACCTGCCGGTGTTGTCCAACCTGACCCCGCTGCCCTGGCAGACTGTGCGCGATCCTCGCGCCGGCCCGAGTACTGCGGATTGATACTCAAGTTTATGTCCGACCTGCAAACTAACGAATCCTTTGCCGCACTGTTCGAGGAATCCGTCGCCCGCTCCAATATGAAGGCTGGCGAAGTGATTTCCGCTGAAGTCGTGCGCATCGACCACAACTTCGTGGTCGTCAACGCCGGCCTCAAATCGGAAGCCTTTGTGCCGGTGGAGGAGTTCCTGAACGACCAGGGCGAACTCGAAGTGCAGGCCGGCGACTACGTCTCCGTGGCCATCGACGCGCTCGAGAACGGCTATGGCGACACCATCCTCTCCCGCGACAAGGCCAAGCGCCTGGCATCGTGGCTGAACCTCGAGAAGGCGCTGGAAGACGGCGAGATCATCTCGGGCACGGTCACGGGCAAGGTCAAGGGCGGCCTGACCGTCATGGTCAACGGCATCCGCGCGTTCCTGCCGGGCTCGCTGGTCGACGTGCGTCCGATCAAGGACACCACGCCGTACGAAGGCAAGACCCTGGAATTCAAGGTCATCAAGCTGGATCGCAAGCGCAACAACGTGGTGCTGTCGCGCCGCGCTGTCGTGGAAGCGACCCTGGGCGAAGAGCGCCAGAAGCTGATGGAAACCCTGAAGGAAGGCGCCATCGTCAACGGTATCGTCAAGAACATCACGGACTACGGCGCGTTCGTGGACCTGGGTGGCATCGACGGCCTGCTGCACATCACCGACCTGGCATGGCGTCGTGTGCGTCACCCCAGCGAAGTGCTGTCGGTTGGCCAGGAAATCACCGCCAAGATCCTCAAGTTCGACCAAGAGAAGAACCGCGTCTCGCTGGGCGTGAAGCAGCTGGGCGAAGATCCGTGGGTCGGCATCTCGCGTCGTTACCCGCAAAGCACCCGCCTGTTCGGCAAGGTGACCAACCTGACCGACTACGGCGCGTTCGTCGAGATCGAAGCCGGCATCGAAGGCCTGGTGCACGTGTCGGAAATGGACTGGACCAACAAGAACGTTGCTCCGTCCAAGGTTGTCCAGCTGGGCGACGAAGTCGAAGTCATGGTTCTGGATATCGACGAAGACAAGCGTCGTATCAGCCTGGGCATGAAGCAGTGCAAGGCCAATCCGTGGGACGATTTCAGCCGTAACCACAAGAAGGGCGACAAGCTGGGCGGCCAGATCAAGTCGATCACCGACTTCGGCGTGTTCATCGGCCTGCCCGGTGGCATCGACGGCCTGGTGCACCTGTCCGTCCTGTCCTGGCAATAAACCTGCGAAGAAGCCGTGCGCAAGTACAAGAAGGGCGACGAAGTGGAAGCCGTGGTTCTGGGCATCGACGTCGACAAGGAACGCATCTCGCTGGGTATCAAGCAGCTGTCGGGCGATCCGTTCAACAACTTCATCTCGGCCAACGACAAGGGTTCCCTGGTCAACGGCACGATCAAGACGGTTGATGCCAAGGGCGCCGTGGTGCAGTTGGCTGATGACGTCGAAGGCTACCTGCGCGCATCCGAGATCTCGGCTGACCGCGTGGAAGACGCCCGCAACGTGCTGAAGGAAGGCGAGCAGATCACCGCTCTGGTTGTGAACGTCGACCGCAAGTCGCGCAACATCAACCTGTCGATCAAGGCCAAGGACAACGTCGAGCAGCAAGAAGCGATGCAAAAGTTCGCGGCTGACACCGGCACGGCTGGCACGACCAACCTGGGCGCGCTGCTGAAGGCCAAGCTCGGCCAGGACAACCAGTAAGCATTGGTTCACTCCTGCCAGCGGATGCCCATGACCAAGTCCGAGCTTGTCGAAAAACTGGCTGCCCGGTTCCCGCAGTTGTTGCTGCGGGATGCGGACATCTCGGTGAAGACGATCCTCGATGCGATGTCCGAAGCGTTGGCCGACGGCCACCGAATCGAGATTCGCGGATTCGGCAGTTTTGGTCTGAACCGGCGTCCGCCGCGCGTGGGGCGCAACCCCAAGTCCGGCGAACGTGTGCTGGTGCCCGAGAAACGGGTGCCGCACTTCAAGGCGGGCAAGGAGTTGCGCGAGCGGGTCGACCGCAGCCCGGTGCCACAGGCCGGTAACGGTGGTGCCGGTGCCATTGCCAACGGGAGTCACGTCGGCAACGGCAATGGCATCGCCAACGGCAACGGCCACGGCGCCGCGCCTGGGGCGGCACATGCGGCAACGCATGTCCAGTCCAAGCCGGCGACGGTTGCCGGCGGTGCGCTGCACGAGGATGCCGGGCTGAAGCTGGCCCGGTCCTGATTTGCTGCGATTCGCTCGCAACATGCCTGGATAGTCGAGAAAGCGCCCCTTATCGGGGCGCTTTTTCATTGTGTGGGCATACAAGACGTTACCGTTGGCACGAGGCGATTCCGCTACAATGCCGGAAATCCACCGGGGACTGCCCTGATAGCCGCATTGCCTGGGCCCGAGTTCCTACCTGTCGCATGAAGTCCGCATGATGTCCGCATGAAGCCCGCATGAAACTTGTCGCCTGGATCATCCGCATCGTCCTGTTCGCGCTGCTGTTCGTGCTGGCGCTGCGCAACACCGCCGACGCCTCGCTGCGGCTGTTTTTCGACGCAGTCTGGCGCGCGCCGCTGATCCTGATCCTGCTTGCCGCATTCGGCCTCGGTATCGTCGCCGCGCTCGCCGCCATTGCGCCCGCGCTGATGCGCCAGCGCATGGAAGTGGGCCGGCTGCGGCGTGCGCTCGGCGAGGCGCGCAGCCAGCCGGCCGCAAGCGATCCGCAGGCGGCCGCATCCGGCGTTCCCTACAACGTAGTCGGCCCGAAAGTCTGAGCCATGATTTTTGAAACCTGGTGGCTGCTTGCGCTGCCGCTGATCTTTGGCCTCGGCTGGATGGCCGCGCGCTTCGATGCGCGCCAGCTCCTGAGCGAGCAGGGCGCGCTTCCCCGTTCCTATTTCAAAGGGCTGAATTTCCTGCTCAACGAGCAGCCCGACCAGGCCATCGATGCCTTTATCGAAGTGGTGCGCCTGGACCCCGAGACCACCGAGCTTCACTTCGCCCTCGGTGCGCTGTTCCGCCGGCGCGGCGAAACCGAGCGCGCCATTCGCGTGCACCAGAACCTGGCCAGCCGCCAGGACCTGCCCGATGCAGAGCGCGAGCACGCCCTCTACGAACTCGGGCAGGACTATCTGCGCGCCGGGTTGCTGGACCGTGCCGAAGAGTCGCTGCGGCGGCTGATGTCGGGCCCCTACGCGGCGCCGGCCAAGCATGTGCTGCTCGAACTCTACGAAGTCGAGAAGGAATGGAAGAAGGCCATCGAGGCCGCGCGCGAACTCCAGCCGCTCGAGCAGAAGGACTACAAGGTGCAGATCGCGCAGTTCTGTTGCGAACTGGCGCAGGACGCGCTGCAGCGCAAGCAGCCAGAGGATGCGACCGGCTGGTTGCGGCAGGCCATCGAGGAAAACCCCGCCAATGTGCGCGCGCCGATGCTGCTCGGCGACGTGGCGATGGCGGCAGGCGATGTCACCGGCGCGCTGGGCCACTGGCTGGGCATCGAGAAGCAGGATGCGTCCTACCTGCCGTTGGTGGCGGATCGCGTGATCAAGGCCTATCGCCAGCTCGGTGATGAAGGCCGGGCCCTGGAGTGGCTGCGCGGCCTGCTCAAGACCAACCTGGCCCCGGAATTGCTCGACAGCGCCTATCGGACGGAGCTCGAGCTGCATGGTGCGGAAGCGGCCGCGACGCTGATGCGCGAGCAACTGCGCCGGCAGCCTTCGCTGCTGGCCCTGACCAAGTATTTCGAGGCCCAGGCCGCCGAGGTCGCGCAGGCGCAGGGTGCGCCCGCCGAAGTGGCCGCGGCCGGATCCGGCGCCGCCGCCGCGGTGGCGCAGCCCGACGCAGGCCAGGATCTCGCCCATGCGCAGGAGGTATCGGCGATCCGCGACCTGCTGCAGCATCGTACGCGCAACCTGGCGCGCTATACCTGCCGCGAGTGTGGCTTCCGCGCGCGATTGTTCTATTGGCAGTGCCCCGGCTGCAATCGCTGGGAAACCTATGCACCGCGCCGTTCCGAGGCGCTGGGCTGACGCCGTCGTAGCGCGCGCCAATCCCTATCTGGAGTACGAGTTATGAAAGTCACCGTTATCGGCAGCGGCTACGTCGGTCTAGTGACCGGCGCCTGCCTGGCAGAACTGGGCAACGATGTGTTCTGCCTGGATGTGGATGAGCGCAAGATCGCTCTGCTCAATGCCGGCGGCGTGCCGATCTACGAGCCGGGCCTGAAGGAGCTGATCCAGCGCAACCGCGAAGCCGGGCGACTGACCTTCTCCACCGACGTGGCGGCCAGCGTGGAGCACGCCGATGTGCAGTTCATCGCGGTCGGCACGCCGCCGGACGAGGACGGCTCGGCAGACCTGCAGTACGTGCTGGCGGCGGCGCGCAATATCGGCCGCCATATGACGGGCTTCAAGGTGGTGGTGGACAAGTCGACGGTGCCGGTCGGCACCGGGGATCGTGTCACGCAGGCCATCCGCGCCGAACTGGCTACGCGTGCGCTCGAAGATCTGCAGTTTTCGGTGGTGTCGAATCCCGAGTTCCTCAAGGAAGGCGCCGCGGTGGAAGACTTCATGCGGCCTGACCGCATCGTGCTGGGTTGCGACGGCGACGTCGCGGGCCGCCATGCCAAGGCCATCATGCGCCAGCTGTATGCCCCGTTCAACCGCAACCACGAACGTACCTTCTACATGGACGTGCGCTCGGCGGAGTTCACCAAGTACGCCGCCAATTCGATGCTGGCCACGCGCATCTCGTTCATGAACGAGCTGGCCAACCTGGCCGACGAGGTCGGCGCCGATATCGAGCTGGTGCGCATGGGCATCGGTTCCGATCCGCGCATCGGCTATAGTTTCCTCTATGCCGGCGCCGGTTACGGCGGCTCATGCTTCCCCAAGGACGTGCAGGCACTGATGCGTACCGCGAGCGCGCACGGCAAGCCCATGCGCGTGCTGGAGGCAGTGGAAGCGGTCAACGAGGCGCAAAAGCAGGTGCTGGCCGACAAGGTCGTGCGCCGCTTCGGCGAGGATCTCGCAGGCCGCACGTTCGCGTTCTGGGGCCTGGCGTTCAAGCCGAACACCGACGATATGCGCGAGGCGCCGTCGCGGGTGCTGGCGCGCGCACTGGTTGCACGCGGTGCGTCGCTGCGCGTGCACGATCCGATCTCGATGGAGGAGGCTCGCCACGCGCTGGAGGCAGACCTCGCCGATATCGAGGGCGGCTTTGCCCGCGTGCATTTCAGCGAAGCGCAGATGGATACGCTGGACGGCGCCGACGCGCTGGTCATCCTCACCGAATGGAAGGTCTTCCGCAGCCCGGATTTCAACCAGATCAAGCGCCGCCTGAAGGCACCCGTCATCTTCGACGGCCGCAATCTGTACGAGCCCGAGGCCATGCAGGAAGCAGGCATCGAATACCATG
>NZ_JBFTND010000247.1:0-9909 GCF_056397305.1 Cupriavidus sp. 05N40 | reverse complement strand
GAACCAGAGCGTCCACAGTGGCTTGCAGTTCGCTTCGTGTGTCCATGATGTTGCTCCGCGCAGGTGACATGAGAACAAGCATTAGCTCGCAAATGCAATTGTGCAAGCGAGCCCGGGGCCCGTGGCCGGTGCTTTGGTGGCCGCCCGAACGCTTCGCGCAGCTTTCCCTTCGCCCGCGCCAGCCCGTCGGGCGGGCATTCGATCGAATTCGCGCCCAGATTCAGGCGAACGATGGCAAGCTGCTCCGATGGCCATTCAATCCGCGACAGAGGATTTCTGTACAGACTGATCGCCTTGAATTGGTCGGCGCGGCGACCATAAAGGCAGATGTCTTCGAGCAGATTCTTGAAAAGCCCCTAGCCCGATTTTGGGGGAACAACATGCGGTGGATGCCCATCTCTCACGACAGCTTTTTGTTGTATTTTCAATACATCCAAAGCGAGGCCGCCTGGCACATATAGGACGACAGTGATTGCCATCACGTGCCGCAAGATGCACAAAAGTTTGGTGCAAGTATTACATGGTGCACATTACGCGGAAAGCGGTGGAATCGCTTGCATGTTTTTGTTGCGAGCAGCTCATTCCATTGGCGTTACGGCCACAGCTATGCCCCTAGCAGATCCGCTAATCGCACATTTCCAAGAGCGCCTTCTTCGGGCATCTGGCTTGTGCCGTGTAAAGTAGTTGCGCACGCAATCGGGCAGAACTCATGGTTTCCGCAGAACGGCGATTGACACGGACTGCGGGGCGGAAAGACGGGGTAGAAGGACAATGTTTTCAGAGCAGGTTGGAGAGATGTTTGCGGCACTGGCGGAATTAACACCGCCTCAAATTGAAGACTTGCGGGCGATGATGGATACGCTGAACGGTGAGGGTATTCGCAATACAGGTCAGCCTCTGGCCGACCGTTACGACGGCGGCACGCGTGTTGGGAACAGTGACGTTCTGGGCCAGCAACAGCGGATGTTTTACCGCGATAGCGACAAATCCTTGAACGCTGACAGAGGGGCACCAAGTTTTCGGCTCAGTAAGGCCAGCATGTTCGTTGGCACCGATTCTCTCCCGTGCGATCTTAGCGGAACGACCTACGTGCTTCCGGCGGCCAACATGGAGACCTGCGGAGTCGTTTCCGCGCTCAACGCTCGCGATTCCGTTGACAAGCCTCTGGACGCCAACGCTGCCACTGTAGCTGTGCATGCGGTACTGGCTGGCGGCGACGCACACGAAGTGCATGGCCAATCGCTTGAGGCAGCGGATGCCTCTTCAATCGAGCCGGAAGAAACAGGGCTGACCCACTGCCAAGGCGCGGTTGTCGCAACCGATCATTGACGGTCTGACGGTCAAAGCGACGATCCAGCCAAGTCAACCACCGGTCGACCGCGTCGCGTAGGTCTTCCAACACGATAGGCCCTTCGCGCAGTGACTCGATCCAATCGACGAACTCATATTCACTGTGTTCGTCCCTGGCCTCCAGATACCTCTCGATCCCGCCCATGTCCTCGGGTGGACATGGCCCGAAACCCGCCACGCAACGGGGCAGCCGAGCAGGATGTTGCCGCAGCATACGCCGCTCCATCCGTATCTCGTGGCGCCACCACGCGTTGAAGTCATACACGTAGACGAAGCCTTCGTGTTCGCGGAGATGAAACGCGGTCAGCGGCAGTTCGTTATCCACGGTGCAGAACTGCAAGACGCCCTCATGAACTTCGCCGTAACGCCGGCCACGAATACTGAACGTGTGCAGATGTTCGTCGGCCCAGCCCATGACGACCTGGATGACATTGTGCAATTGCCCGAGCGTCAAGTGCTCGGGAACGAGGACGCGTCGCCAAACCGACGGGCTGAGGCCGCGCAGAGCAATGCGAAGTTGAAGGAGGGAGGTCGCCGGCCCGGGATCGGAAGCCATGCGCGTATTTTAGGTGCCTCATTGGCCTCTCGGCGGTGGTCCGGTCGCTCGCCCCCGTTTTGGCGCGGTCTCCTACCGGGAGGCCGGCGGCGGCGCCGTGGATCCGCGCACCACCAGCTCGGGGCGCAGTTCGATGACGACACTGGCCGTCAGCGGCTTGGCGATCCGGCGCAGTAGCAGCTCGGCGGCCTGTTCGCCCATGTCATGCACGGGTATCCGGATGGTCGTGAGCGGCGGCGTCAGCGCGTCGACGAATGGCATGTCATTGTGGCCGACGATGGATACGTCTTCCGGGCAGCGGATGCCGCGTTCGCGCAAATAGTCGTAGCAACCCATGGCAACGAGGTCATTGCCCGCGGCGATGGCGGTCAGGCAAGGCAGGGCCTCGAAGAGTTGCGCGCAGGCCTTGCGACCCGCTTCACGCGCGTAGCTGTCAGCCTCGACGACCGCATGTTCACCGCGACGCAGCCGATGGCGCTTGACCGCGTGCAGGAAGCCCTCGCGGCGCGACTCCCCGGTCGAGGTACTGGCCGGRCCGGCAATATGCCCGATGCAGCGATGTCCCAACGACACCAGATGGTCGACCGTCAACCCCATGGCCAGCGCACTGTCACTGACCACGCACGACGCCCTGCCCGTGTGTTCGCCGCGATTCACCATCACCACGGGGATGCCGACCTTCACGCAGTAGTCGAGCAACGGATCGTCTCGCTCGGCGGTCGCGAGAATCAGCCCTTCCACCTGCCGGGCCAACATCTGTTCGACGACAAAGCGCTGGCGGGCACGCTCAATGCCCGCATTCACGACAATCGGCACATAGCCCATCCTGGCAAGCACCGACTCGATTCCCGCCAGAATCGGCGGAAACACCGGGTTGGCGATATCGGGCAGGATTACGCCAACCAGCCCTGAGCGTTGCGTACGTAGCCCCGCCGCAATGCGGTTGGGACGAAAACCGCGTGCCTCGGCCAGCTTGAGGATGCGCGTGGCGACCTCCTCGGCCACAAGGTGGCGCGTCGCGGGGTTCATCACGCGCGATACCGTGGAATAGTGCACATTGACCTCTGCGGCGAGGTCTTTGATGGTCACGCGTTTGCGCTCGGACATGGGACGGCGGAAGCCAGGCTGGATCGTTGAGATGCGCCATTCTAGCGTCTGCCGCGCTGGCGCCCGTCACTCTCCGGCGCGCACCCCCGATTGCTTGACCACTGGCGCCAGCTTGACGATCTCAGCCTGGATATAGCTGGCAAATTCCTGAGGCGTGCTGGATCGGGGCTCCGCGCCTTGCGCAGCTAGGCGCTCGCGCACGTCGGGGGCGGCCAGCGCCTTGCCGATCTCGGCATTGAGGGCGCTGACAATCTCCTTCGGGGTCGAGGCCGGCGCCAGGATGCCAAACCAGGAGTCGAATGCATACCCGGGAAGCCCCGATTCCGCCACGGCGGGGATGTCGGGGAGCGCAGCGGCACGCTTCGGCGTGGTCACGGCCAGCGCACGGAGCCTGCCCTGTTTGACGAATGGCATCGCCGATACGGTAGGCGCGAACATCATGTCGCCACGCCCGGCCATCACATCGGTCAGTGCCTCGCCGGTGCCCTTGTACGGAATGTGCATGATGTCGATGCCCGCCTGAATCTTGAACATCTCGCCGCTCAGGTGCGTGGAACTGCCCGAACCGGCCGAGTCAAAGTTCATCGCGCCCGGCTTGGCCTTCGCCGCCGCGACAATGTCGCGGACCGACTTGTACGGACTGGCGGCATTGACCACCAGCACATTCGGGACCGAGGCCACCAGCGATACCGGGGCGAAGTCCTTCAACGTGTCGTAGCCCAGCTTCGGATACAACGTGGCATTGATCGCATGCCCCACCGAGACCAGGATCAGGGTGTAGCCATCGGGCGCGGACTTGGCAACCGTGGTGGCGCCCAGCGTACCGCCGGCGCCCGGCCGGTTGTCGACCACGACCTGCCAATGGCCGCTCTCGCCCATCTTGGTGCCAATGATCCGCGCCAGGATGTCGGTGGCGCTTCCCGCGGAAAATGGCACGACCAGCCGAATCGGCTTGGCCGGATACTGGGGCTGCGCGCTAGCGAGCGTCGGCATGGCGGCGGCCAGCGCCAGCGCCAAAGCCGCAAGGCGACGGAAAACACGGGGCCGGAAAGCAACGGGGCGGAAAAACAGTCGAATCATGATGGTCTCCTCGCAACAATGTCCTGTCCGGGCGTCAGAAGAAGTGCCGCATGCCGAACGCGATCGCTTGCGGATCGGCGCTGGCCTTGACGCCAAGCTCGTTGATGGCAAAGTCGTAGGTCGCGTTTTTCTTGTTGTTGATGTGGCTGAAATACGCGTAGAGCGCCGTGCGCCTGGACGTCTTCTTTCGCATCTGGGGTCTCCTCCTGTTTCTATGGATGGTGTGCAAACGTTTGCAAAGGCAAACAAAAAACACTACGGTGCTGCCCGCGCGGGATACGGCATCGCCAGCAGCAGCATGGCCGGCAGGTTGAATGGATTGGTGACCTGGCGGGCCTCTCCCGGCGCGAGCCTTACCGAATCGAACCGCCCTAGGGTGACGCTCTCGGACGGGGTCCGGATGCAGACCTCGCCTTCCAGGACGACGTAGTGCTTTTCGACTGGCGACGCATCGAGCGAGGTATGGCCGCCTGGCAGGATGACGGATACGCCCATCCACAAGGCATCCGAAGGGCCCGCCTCATGCCCCTGGAGACGCAGGCACTGCATGCCCTCGTGGTTGGCCGGGTAGTAGGCCGGCGCCTGCGCAAATCGTGTCGTATTCATGGCGTCAGCACCACGCGCTCGGTGGCGCCTTGCAGCACGGCGCGATAGGCGTCCTTGGCATCGGCCAGCGCATACGTATAGTCCGGCAACACGGGGAACGGCTTGAGCTTGCCGGTGGCGAACATCGGAGCCAGCGCGTCGAGAATCCCGGCACAGGCCTGGCTGTCCATCGCCAGGGTGTCCACGCCCACGTAAGTGTGCTGCCCCCGGTAGAACGCGAAGATATCGAACGGCACCGGCTTCTCGATGGTCGAAATGAAGATCTGCGTGGCGCCGATTGCCATGGACAGGTTGGCCTGTTCGAAGTAGGGACTGCCCACCGTGTTGTAGACGATGTCGGCGCCATGGCCACCGGTTTCGTCGCGGACCACGTCGGAAATGGTCTCGCGGCTGGAGTCGATCATGCGCACCGGGCCGCTGGCGTGGCCACGATACGGCCCCGCCTTACGCTCCACGGCGAAGACGCGCGCGCCAAGCGCGGTGGCGATCTGGATCGTCGCCTGCCCGACTTTGCCGTTGCCACCGCCGACCAGCACCACGTCACCCGCCTTGGGCATGCCAGCACGCCGCAGCCCTTCGTATGCCGTAATGAATGGCACGCCCACCGCACCGGCTTCCATCAGCGACAGCGTTTCCGGCTTGGCACGCACGGCGTCAATGCCGATGCGCAGGTACTTGCCATGCGTGCCATCCCGACGGATGCCGAGCTCGCCGCCGCTTCCCCAGACCTGCTGGCCGATCCATTGGCTCGGTCCGTCGATGACGACGCCCGCATAGTCGCGTCCCGGCGTGCGCGGCCAGATCGCGTGCGGCATCAGGCCAAGCGTGGCCTTCACATCGCTGGGATTGACGCCCGCGCTGGCCACTTCGACGATGCACTGGCCGATGCCAGCCTCCGGTCGCGGCATCCCGACCAGCGACAGTTCGAGCGCATCGATGGTCGGAGCTTTCTGGTGAACCTGAATGGTGTTCATGATGAATGGGATAACAAGAAACGTGGAGGATTTGGGACTTCTGGAACGGTCAGGCTTCGCGCAGGCCCAACTGCACACGCGCGTCGGACGCGGAAGCGATCTCGCCGCCAAGCGACTTGACGATGTCACGGGCCTTGGCCACGAGCGCTGCGTTGCTAGGCGCCAGAACGCCCTTCTCGAGATAGATGTTGTCTTCGAGACCGACACGCACGTGACCGCCGGCCAGCCACGCCTGCGCGACGATCGGGAATTCGGCGCGACCAATGCCGAATGCCGACCATCGCGCGCCTGGTGGCAGCATGCTGCGGGCATAAAAGATCGTCTCCGGCGTGGCGGCAAAGCCGTACTTCACGCCCAGCACGAAAGTCCAGAGCCCGGGACCATCGAGCACGCCATCACGTATGAAGTCGAGTGCCAGATTCAGATCGCCAGAGTCGAAGATCTCCAGCTCGGGCATGACCCCTGCCCGGCGGATCACTTCTGCCATCTTGCGTACGTTTGCCGGCGTGTTGATCACCACATCCGCACCCGAGTTCATGGTGTTGAGATCCAGCGAGCAGACATCGGGACGCAAGGCCGCAATATGCGCGACGCGCTTGAGCGGATGCAACAGCGTCGTGCCAGGCGCGGCCACGCGCGGTTCGTTCTCGTCGGGCACGAAGCGTCCGCCCGGCCCTGTGGTGAGATTGATGATCAGGCTGCGATTGCGGGCGCGAATCCGGTCGATGACGTCGGCATAGTAGTCGAGCTCCATCGATGGCCGCCCAGTCTTCGGGTCGCGCACGTGAATATGCGCAGCCGCAGCGCCGGCCTCGGCGGCCTCGAGCGCGGCGTCGGCGATCTGGGCCGGCGTCACTGGCAAGCCGGGGTGCTGCTCGGGTGTCACGATATTGCCGGTCACCGCGCAGGTAATGATGGTCTTTCTTGCGTGCATGGACAATTCGAAAAATAAGGGCTTGAGGAATAGTCAGCCGAGCTGGCGGCCGCCGTCGACAACAATGGTGGTGCCCGTGGCGAACCGCAGCGACGTGGCACATGCAGCGATGGCATCCGCCACGTCTTGCGCATGGCCGATGCGGCGCAGCGGCGTGGTTTTGGCGGCCCGGTCATTGAACGTGCTGTCGCGGCCGGGTACAAAGGCCGTATCGACCACGCCCGGAGAAACATTGAGGACGCGAATCTCGGGGGCCAGCGCCCGGCCCAGCGACATCGCCATCACGTCGAGGCCGGCCTTGGCGGCACAATACGCAACGTTGCTGCCCTGCCCCGTGCGGCCCGCAATCGAGCCAACATTGACGACCAGGCCGTCGCCCCCGGCTCGCAATGCCGGCGCGAAGGCACGAATCGCCGCGAACTGGCCCCGCCAGTTGACTGCGAACAGTTCGTCGATCAGGGTGTCGTCGAGGGCGTCGAGATCGCCGTGTGGAATGGCGCGTGTGAATCCTGACGTATTGACGAGAATGTCCACGCGGCCATAGTGGTGCTGCACATCGGCAGCCAGCTCCCGAAGCGAAGCGCTATCGGCCACCTCGGCATACGCGGCCATATGGTTGCCGGCAGGCAGGCCCTCGACCGTTTTCGCGGTGCGATCGGCATTGCGACCGGTCAGCACCACGCTGGCGCCCAGATTGGCCAGCGCGCGGCCTGTGGCAAAGCCGATACCGCCGGCTCCGCCAATGATCACGGCAACCTTGCCGGAGAGTGTAGTAATGGTCATGGTGTGGCGCAGTGAATAGGTGGACAGCCTTGTGTATCAGTCGATCAGTCGATCAGTCCATCAGCCGATCGGAGGTGTTGGAAACGTCTGCTCGCCGGGTTCGAGAGTGAAGTCGAACTGCAGCGTGTAGTACGGCGCGGGCAGGTCGCCCCAGGGGCTCAGCCCCGTGTCCACAAGCTGGAACGCGCCGACGAGTTGGCGATGCACACCGAACGTGACATCGGTCTCCAGGATGTCGGAGTCGTCGGCARAGACCTGCGTCACGAGCGTGCGATATCCCGGTGCGGCAACGATGAAATGGATGTGCGCGGGCCGATACGGATGCCGGTGCTGGGCGGCAAGCAACGTGCCGACCGGGCCATCGGTGGGAACCGGATAGCCGGCGGGACGCACCGTACGGAAGTGATAGTTGCCGTCGGCATCCGCGTGAAACATGCCACGCAGGTTACGGTCGGGTTGGCGCGGGTCCTGGTTGTCATACAGGCCGACTGGCGACGCCTGCCAGACTTGCACCATCGCACCAGGCAACACCGAGCCGTCCGTGGCACGCACCGTGCCGCTGACGAACAATGGCAAGCCGGGAGAGTCGTCTTGCACCACGCAGTCACCGCACTGGTAGCGCGGCGCATTGGCGCGATAGAACGGTCCCAGCAACGCGCCGGGCGTGCGGCCACCCTGCGTGCTGTTGTTGATCGTCGTGACCAGCGTCGACAGGCCGAGTACGTCGGCGGCCAGCACGACTTCATTGTTGGTGGCGTGCGTCGCGTGCCCCAGCGCGGCGATGAACGCCAGGCCTCGCTCGAATTCCTCGTCGGTGGGCCTGACCTCGCGGAGGAAGGCGTGCAAATGCGATACCAGCGCGGCCATCACGGTCCGCAGGCGATCGTCCTCCGTCCTTGCCATTGCCTGCACGACGACCTCGGTCACCGACGCCTCCCCTTCGATCAGGGCAAGCGCACTGACCGGCTTGGGCGCCGGCTTGGCGTGTTTCGTCTCCATAACCATCTCCTTCTTTTGCAAACGTTTGCATTATGATCGGTTCCGCGCGAATGGCAAGCACGGAAGCGGAGACGGAAAGTGGCTGAATATCTACTTGCGCGTGGAAAACACCGCGAAATCAAGGCGCCGACGATGGCATCCGGTCAAACCCTAGCCATGGCTGGGAACGGATTCAGGCCTCAGCGTGGCAAACCTCTCCGAGGTTGTGCCCGTTCGGGCCAATGACGAAGGCGGCATAGCAATTCGCGCGATAGACCACGGCGACCTGCTGGCGACTCTCGGCCGTGAAGGCCAGATGCAGGTGCGCCGGTTTCTCGTCGGCATGCCGCCGACTCATAGATTCTTGCTTAAATCGTAGTTATACGGATCCGTCGTGAATCGCTGCGATTGCTGGGCGCTCAGCGTCTGGCTGGCACAGCCAAACACGCCAAGCGTCAGTACGCAAAGGATCGCTGCGGCGAGCTTTCTTAACATGATTCCCCCTCAGCCAAAGAATGCCCCTGCGGGCGAGGTTGAATTTTTATCTTAGTGTCTTATTCAGGTTCCAGCCGAAAATTTCGAGGCTAATGTGCCATATTGCGCACACGACATTTGACATTATCTTTTTCGATTTTAAAGCCCGGCATTGTTTGCAGGCTGCCTTCTCCGCTGTCAGAAAATAGTGCTGGCTGTCTCACATCAGTTCTCGCAAGAAGACCTTGTACAGATGAGGGAGAGTGATCGAACAGTCGTGCGATCTGACAAAGCGTGTGGCCATTGCGCCGCCCCGCCCACATTATTGCCATCAGAAGGGAACATTACAGACTCTGCATTCTTCGCGCATCAGGGCAGCGAAACAGTTCGAACCCGAGCGACGCAACCGAAAACTAAGCGGACGATCCGGTAAGTCCGTGGATGCTTGGGCAGCCAGGAAAAGGGCGAATTCGTAGAAGATCGTATGCCAATGAACACGGAGAAATCAGGATGCACAAAGAAGTCATGTTTGAGTCGGATGAACTGCAACTCACGGGGGCCTTGCATTTGCCCGCCGATCTCGCCGATGGCGAACGTCGCCCTGCCATCGCAGTCTTGCATGGATTCGGCAGCAACAAGGATGACGGCATGGTGAAATTGGCCACAAACCTGTTTTCGTTGCTCGGCTATGTGGTCTTACGCTTTGACATGCGTGGCTGTGGCACGAGCGACGGCGAACGTGGCAAGGTACTGTGTGAGGATCAAGTCTGCGATACGCTCAACGCTGTCAGTTATTTGCAGAGCCTGCCCGAAGTGGACCCGGCGAAAATTGCCGTGATGGGGCACAGTTTCGGGGCTGCTGTTGCCGTCCATGCAGCCGGCGTGGATCCTCGTATTGGCGCTTGCATATCATCAGCCGGTTGGGGCGACGGGGCGGCAAAACTCCGCCAGCAACATGCTGGTCCGGGTGCCTGGGAGCGCTTCGAGGCAATGGTGCAAAAGGGCCGTGCGCAGTTGGCTCTTGGCCATTCGATGCAGGTCTCGCGCTTCGATATCGTGCCAATTCC